>NZ_JBHIRD010000002.1:0-269553 GCF_042196905.1 Bartonella sp. AA89HNZF | reverse complement strand
CCGGTCTGATCCAGTTTAAAATCTATATGCTCTGTCGCAATGCTCTCTTTAGATTTAATCGCATAGGTCCATAAAGCTGCATTCTTTTTACTTTTATCTAGAACTCCTCTTCCCGCACGTACGGTTTGCATTTCATTGTGAAAAACCATCACTGGAGCCACAGACATAGACAATACCGCATCTGTAGAGGGAGTGGTCAAAAAGTGAGAAACTGAAAACGTCTCGCTTAATTGTGAAGAAGGTTGTTCTTTATGAACTGGACGCACAATCATTTGATCGGCTAAAGAGTGAGAAGATTCTGAAACAGCAGTTTGTTGTTTTTCATCAGAAAGAGGATGAGAACTTCCTGAACCTAAAACTTCAATAACGTGATTTCCAAGAGAGAAAACAGTTGGAGATACAGAAGCCTGAGATTTTTGCCTTAAGTTTTGGCAGTTCTCTCTTCGACGTGGCAATTTAATAACATGCGCTTGTGGTGCTGCAATCGTTGAAAGAGAAGAAACCGATTGATTTTGATTTAAATGCCGCACAGATCTGCTTCTACTACGTGGTAAACTGTTGAGAAATGAAACATTATCAATAAATACTGCAGATAAATACCAAACTTTTTCGCCCCCATCCTCATCAATTCTCTGTTTTAAACCATACGTATAGGTTCCGCCATCAATAGTTTTAACATTTGCACCAGAAAAGCTTCTCAGGGTAAAATGTGCGCCTCCACTTTGATCAACAATTAAATCAAGTTCTGTTGAAGAAGGATCAACAATTTCAATACCGGAATCTAAAATATTTATTGTGTGAGAACCACGGCCATTTTTGATAAAGAGATAATCACCTTCTCCTTCTGCAAGGCTGACATTAAAATCGAAATGTAGACTCCCCAAAAGATTATCAATATAAAGCTTAGAGTAATGTAAATCGGATTCTGTAGAAGTAAAAATAATATTTCCCACACCGCTCAGCTTCTTAATATAAGTTTCTGTGTTTCCATATCCATTAGAAATAGAGTATAATTTAGCGTTTTCTCCCTCTAAATTAATATCGTCTACTGTTGTGTGATAATTTTTGTATTCAGTATAAAAGCTATTATTTCCAGCATAAAGATGGACTTGTCCCAAATCATGAATCTTTATTTTTCCTTCCAACACCGCACCAGCAAAAATCCATGAATTGGCTCCTTCTTTAATTGTTAGATTTTTTACAATGCTACCAGCATGAACTTCTTGAGCAGCATGGCGGTGTAAAGTCACAATGTTCACCTCTCCCCCTGCTAATACCCGCTGTACACCACCCGCGAAAACCTCAGTATTCACAGCTAAACCACCACTCTTTTGTATAAAATCATCATCATCTGCGAACCACTTAGCAAGAGTTTGTATTCCTCCACTCATCACTTTTGTTCCCACAGCCATCCCATCATCATATACATTCTGCTGTCCTGGCGTATCACCTTGACCATAAAGTGTCGTGTTATAAGCGCTGCTCCCCACAATTCCACCATTTACATAACCATCTCCGAAAACAAGCTGCTCCCCACCATAAATTTCAGCTCTCAATGCGGTTCCTCCTCCCTCCACTCTTTGTTTTCCACCCTCGTAAATAATCGTAAATTCTGAAATCCCTTGTTCCCCTACAATCTCAACACCACCATTTTCAATGGTTGTATTCTTACTAAAACCACCAGTCTCAACATAGAGTGTTGCAGTTTCCGGAACTGTATTATTAATGGATAATTTAAAATCATCCATTTCTCCATCACCAGCAATATAAACTATGCTATTGGCACCGAGCACGGAGCTTTGCAAAATTTTTTCACGTGTACCAGTAATGAAATCCTCTGCATAAAAACTGAAATCACCTTTATAAGAATTGGCTATAGAATCTTCCAAAGGAGAACCATACTTTTCTTGCTCAAAAGATTCAGCTATAGGCAACTCCATATGAGATGGAGGAAAGATAGGAGAAAAATTTTTTTCTGGCATAGATGGTGTCGATAAAGACCAAATCTTTCCACCGTTATGATCTTTTTTCTTGAGAGCGTACATGTAGACTCCATTATCAACAGTAGCTATCTCTTCACCCCAAAAATCTATCAGAGTAAAATGCGCATTTCCGCTTTGATCATGAATTAAATCAAGCTCCAAAATTAAGTTCTGATTTTGTAGAAGAGAATTGGTAATTTCAACACCAGAATCGATAACGCTTATGGTGTGATTACCTGCTCCTTTTTTTATCAGAAGATAATCACCGCGCTGTTCTACAAAATTAGTATTAAACCTAAAATGTAAATTACCTGAAAGATTACCAACCTCAAGTTTAGAATAATGTGGATTAAACACGGTAGAAGTAAAAATAACGTGTCCATTCCCGCTTAAATCCTCAATCAAAGAGCTTTCACCGTCCATCTTGGAAGCAATAGAGTATAATGTGGTATCTTTGTCATTTAAAACAATTTTTTCTACTTCAGTACGAGATCGCTCAGTACCAGCATAAAGATAAATCCGTCCAGAATCATGAATCATGGTGTTCCCTTCTAATGTTGCACCATAATGTAACCACGATTGTGCTTGATCCTTAACGGTTAAATCTTTTACATAACCTCCTAAATCTATTTCCTGAAAAGCAGTCCCTTCTAAAAGAACGCCAATCGCGATTCCTCCCGCTAAAACATGTTGCTGTCCACCAGAAAAGACCTTCGTATCAAAGGCAAAGCTGCTATACTCGTTTAGATCCTCTTCTCCATAAAGATTTTGTATCCCGCCTTCCATGATCTGTGTGTTAAAAACCTCTCCATCATCATACACATTCTGATATCCTCGCACTCCATTCTCACCAGAAACGATAGTGTCATGGGCGCTGCTCCTCACCATCGCACCCTTGATCTCAGACTTTCCTGAAACAAACTGCTCACCACCGTAAATTTTAGCTCCTTCAGCTTTTCCCCCCTCTTTAACCTTTTGTTGCCCCCCTTTATAAACAATAGTATCCTGCGAAAGACCCTGTGTTTTAATAATCTCAGTACCGCCTCTTTGAATTGTCGTATACAAGCTAAAACCACCGCTATAAACGGAAAGCTTTCCACCATCTTTAACTGTATTACTAATTGAAGTTTCTCCATTGCTATCAACTTCCTTGCTGCTCGTGTCAAAGCTAGGATCCGCAATAGAAACAGTTGTTCCTTGATCAATTGTGAGTTTTGTGAGTAAATCACTTGATGAACCAGTATATGGTTTCAATACACTATCAAAAACTTGAGAAGTTGTCTCATCAATGGTGTGGTTTGCATCTAAGTACCAAATTTTACCAGTACCCTTATTGTTTCTATGTTTCAAACTGTACCGATAGGTTCCGGCATCAACAGTTCCGATTTTTTCACCAAAAGTGTTTGTCAGAGTAAAATGAGCATTTCCGCTACGATCAGTAATTAATTTAAGCTTTTTGTAAGAAGAATTTGTAATTTCACGTCCAGAATCAGCCACACTTATTGTGTGAGAACCAGAGCTCCTTTTTTTAATGACAAGATAATCACTAAGCTGCTTGGCAAAATTGACATTAAAATCGAAATGTAAAGAACCTGAAAGCTCATCAATATTAAGCTCTGAGTATTGCTTATTAGTCCCTAAAGACGTAAAAATAACTCTCCCATTTCCTTTTAAATTCTGGATATTAACGTGAGGTTTTTTGTCATTATCTTCAGGAGCAATAATGTATAGTTTGCTATCTTCTCCATTTAAATTAAGATTTTCTACTTCCGTAACAGCTTCACCATTTCCAGCATAAAGATAGAGACTACCAAAATCATGAATATTTGTATCCTTATCTAATATTGCACCAGCAAAAACCCATGACCTTGCTTGATGATTAATGGTTAGATTATCCGCATATCCGGAATCATATATCTTCTGCGTAGCTCTATCGTATAAAGTAACTTCACTCGCATTCCCTCCTGCAAAGATATTCTGCATACCATTTTTAAAAAGTTCGGTACTCAGTGCAAAAGCCCCTTCATTAATTGTAAAATCTTCATCTTCTGTATCGGCTGTATCAGCATCTTCTGAGAAGCTATTATGAAAATTCTCTTTACCATCAAGATTCTGGACACCGCCTTTCATAATCTTTGTGTCAACAGCCAGCCCCCCACTATAGACATTTTGTATTCCTGGCACTCCATCTGCAGCATGAATTTCAGTGCCATAAGCACTACTTTCCTTATCTTTACGCGACAAACCAGCTCCAAGAATCCCCTTACCAAAAATAATCTGCTCACCACCATAGATTTTAGCTCCCTCAGCATTTGCACCACTCTCAACAATTTGTTTACCCCCTTTTTTAACAGTGGCATATTCCGAACTGCTCAGATTTTGGACGAATTCAATACCACCACTCTCAATTGTTGTATCCCTGCTAACACTTGCTGCATCAATGTAGAGTTTTCCCCCCTCTCTAACCGTATTATTAATGGAATAGGCAGCATCTTTATAGTTAAAGCTATTTATTTCAGAACCTTCAGAGTCACGTTTAGTAATATAGACAATAGCATCATCGCTTATTACTGAATTTGTGAGAACTTCAAAGAATAGGTTTTCTAATCCCTTCCTTTCCTCTTCTGAAGACTTACTTCCTTCTACTGTCTGTTTATTCTCTATCCTTTTTGATCCCCCCTTTTTTTCTTTTAATCCCCTCACTTTTGATAACGATGTTCTTGTCTCTTCTAGATGTTCACTGATATCTACTGGTGTTAATAGCTTTTCTTTTGGTGTCGCTACTCCATCTGCACTCGCAATCTTGACAAAAAAACCACTGGTCATTAGTGCACAAAAACTTAATTTCAATTTGCGTTGCATTATTCACACTCCATAATTTTAAATTTAAATTCTCCCATTTAGAAAAAAGTGCACAGACCAAAACAACACAATGTTGCTCACCCTCATGTCTTTTAAGATAACGAAGCATTCGATAAATTAAGCTCTGACAGATCAAATATACACCATGTGTTTTAAAATATATGCACAACTAAAAGATTTAATTCTTTTTTAGATACACCTAAAAAGTGTTATAATTACATTCATGAAAATATTTTTGAGGCAATAAACACTGATCTACCAATAAGGCTGATCCCTCAAGAGATAAAAACAGCATTAAACTTTAAAGGAAACAGCAATATGAATGAGAACAGCGTTTATGGCTACGTATTTCCATCTTCTACAGCATTTAAAGCAATGCCTTTATGCTATTCAATTTATATAATTTATAGAACACTTCATTCATGCTCATCAGTCTATACTCATTGTTCTAATATAGAGGAAACGTCATAATATTGACTCGACACTGATTTGAAATTTTTATAACTATAGTTAGTTAATTCGTCATTTGATTTGTCATACACTGAAAGGGACATTCTATTCATGTCTACAAACTTAGAAATGCAAGATAAAAACAACAGAAATTCCCCTCGTCGCATTTTGTTTGCAAGCCTTATTGGCCCAACAGTTGAATTCTTTGATTTCTATGTCTTTGGCACTGCCGCAGCTCTCATATTTCCTCATGTGTTTTTTCCAACACAAAATGATCAGGTTGCCATTTTACAATCTTTCCTGATCTTTGGAGCAGCCTTTTTTGCTCGCCCCTTTGGATCAGTTGTTTTTGGACATTTTGGAGATAAAATTGGAAGAAAAGCAACACTTATCGCTTCTCTTCTCACCATGGGACTTTCAACAGTCACTATTGGTTTTCTTCCTACTTATGAAATGGCTGGGTGGTTTGCCCCTTTCCTGTTAACCTTATGCCGTATTGGACAGGGAATGGGATTAGGAGGAGAATGGGGAGGCGCTGTTTTGCTCGCAACAGAAAATGCCCCTCCAGAAAAGCGCGGCTGGTATGCGATGTTCCCCCAATTGGGCGTTTCAATCGGTTTGTTTTTATCTATTGCTGTTTATTTGGGTCTGCTGCATTTCCTTGATCGCGCTGAACTTTTAGCTTGGGGATGGCGCATTCCTTTTATTGCTTCAGTTGTTTTTATGATTATAGGATTATGGGTTCGTCTTTCAATCAATGAAACTGTGCAATTCAAAAAAACTCTTGAAAGTAAAGAACATGTCAAAGTGCCTATCATAGATGTCTTTTTAAAATGTCCACGAATCCTATTTCTTGGAATATTTTCTGGTATGGCAACTTTTGTTTTATTTTACTTGGTCACGACATATTTGTTAAGCTATTCAACAAACCATTTGCAATTGCCATTTCATCAAGCTCTTCAAGTCGAAATTGTCGGTGCTGTTTTCTGTGGAATTTTTACTGTCATCACTGGGAAACTCGCTGATCGTATTAGACGTAGAACTTTGATGATTTGGATTACAATCATCACCGGTATGTATTCTTTCGCAATTCCTTATTTCTTAAATTCTGGAGTTATGGGAGTCCTTGCAATGTCTGTCATTGGCTTGTCTCTCATGGGAATGATATACAGTCCTCTTGGTGCTGTTTTGGCTTCACCGTACCCAACAGCAATTCGTTATACTGGTTCTTCTATCACTTTCAATTTATCTGCTATCGTAGGAGCATCTCTTGCACCTTATATTGCAGAATATCTGGTACAACATTTCGATACGTCTTATCTCGGCTACTATTTGCTTTTTGCTTCTTTTATTTCACTGATTTGCTTCGTCGGATTTACAGAGGATGAAATATCCAACTAAAATATAATAACGAAGAATAAAATAAGGACTGGCAGCGAAAATGCTGCCAGTTTCATTTTTAAAGACATGGGTTGAGGTATCTTCCACCACAATATTCCCGCAAACAATGCACTCAAAAAGAAAAATAAAAAATCTGCAATATTGCTTATATAAGAAACAGCAAACATTTCTGATAAGATATGCGTCGTCCCCAACCATGAAACGCAAAAGAAGGCCAACATCACAGCCCATAAAACAAGCAAAATTCGATCAATAATCATCATTATGGTGTTTCGTTTTTTTAATTATAGTCCATATATTTAACATGCCTAAAAGAAAAATCACAATAAAAACCCAACGCCCTCCCCCTGAGCCTTCCGTAATAAAAAGTGCAGGATTTACTATTCCTACCACTCCTATAAAAATCAGAACAATAGATACGAGACGCATTAAACCTGTTTTTCCCAGCGACGATCTTCAGTCTGTTGCCAATACGTTAAATTATGATTTTCCATTTTATATTTTTTCCACTGTGCACGAACGAGATTCAACTGCTCTTCACTTTTACCATCAAATATCACGACAAGTCGTTGATAAGCATCAATATCCGAACAAACAGCTCCCTCTATGAGAAAACGAATCTTTGAATCATTCGGATTTTCTTGTCCTGTTGTAAGAAATACAGGCTGAAAGTTTGGATATTGATCACACTCCGTTCCATGTCCAATAAATGATTCATCAGTATAAACCCATAAATGTATATCTATAGAATCGCGTTGTTCTTTACTCACACACTGTATTGTTACTTTACCAAAACGAGCCAATGCACGCTCCACAAGCGTCGGCAAAATATCCTTCAGCGTTGACTGCGTCAAATGATAGAATAAAATATCCAATCTCTTAAGCCTTCATCATTCTTTATAAAAAAGCTAATATCTTTTTAAAAAAACTTCTATACCCCTAATACAAAGGAAACGGTTCAAGATATAAACCCTCTTTTTTGATTGAGATGCATTATCTCTTTGCACGTATCTTTAAAAGACAATAATTTTTATTTTCAACGTTAATAAAAAAGTTTTTTAAGTTATTTTCTAGATTCTTTGTAGACTATAGTTGAAAATAAAATATAATGTACGGAAAATTTAAAGAGGACCTCATAGGCAATTTTATATTATTTATTTGGTAAAAATATCCAATTCATGAAAGGATATTTTTTCAAACTTTATTACATTTTAACCGAAAGCAGTAAGAATATTTGCTATCGAATTAAAAACTGAGGATTTTCCCCAATTTATGCGTATTATTGAGTTCTACATCCTGAAACGTGTCCTTGTTTTGTTTAGTTCTGTCATGATTGCAGCAGTGGGCGTTAGTTGGACTATACAAATTCTTGCACGGATAAACTTTCTCACAACAAGTAAACAAACACTCCTCACAGTCTTACAATTTTCACTCTCATTGGTTCCTTCTGTTGTTTTTCTGGTCATTCCGTTTGCATTAGTGATCGCAATTACAACCATCCTCTCAGCAATGCATCAAGACTCAGAATTTGCTGTCATCAATGCCTCTGGTTTTCCTAAAAGTACTGTCTGGAAACCTATCCTTCTTCTTGCTATTGTTGCATCCTGTATCTCCTTTTCTATAGCTAATTTTGTTGTTCCTCAAGCGCGTCTTCATATGCGACAAATGCTAGCAAGCGCTCGTTTTGATCTTATCAATCTATTCATTAGTGAAGGGAGCTTTCAAAAACTCGCCAATAACCTTTACATAGAAATTGGCGAACGAAATCCAAATGGAACACTTGAACGCCTTTTCATTGCCGACCAGCGTGATCCTAAGACTGATCTTTTTTATTATGCAACAGACGCATCCATTGTGAGCAATAAAAACGGCAGTTTTCTGGTTCTCAATAACGGTGAAATAGAAAGAGTCAATCATCAAAATAACAGTGTTTCAATCGTGCAATTTAGCTCATATACTTTTAGCCTAGGAGAGTTTATCCCCAGTGATAAAACACCTACTCTTTATCCAAAAGATCGGTCTCTTTCTTATTTACAAAACCCTGACCCAAAAGACCCCTACTATCAACGAAAACCACTCCAATATAAAGCTGAATTTCACCGCAGATTAACACAATGGCTCTACCCTATTGTTTTTTCACTTATTGCATTAGCAGCGGCAGGGGATGTACGCTCCCATCGACAAGCTCGTCATTCCGCAAATCTCTCGGCAATTGCCCTCTCTTTTCTGGTATATTGGATAGGATATTTTTTCGCAGAAAAAGCAAAAAGCGATCTTGCATACGTTCCTTTCCTTTATATTATACCTATAGGAACAAGTGCATTTGTCTTTTTTATGCTTTTAACGAATCATAAAATTGGGCTTCCCACAAAAGTTAATGAGATACTTCAAATCGCTTTTCAAAAAATAATGAACAAATTTGAACATCGAAAATCTCAAGATTCCTCGGATAAAATATCATGATTGGGTGGACACTTGGACGATATTTTTTTATACGTTATCTTAAAATAACTTGTTATTTCTGGGGAAGCATTTTTGTTCTTGCTCTTTTAATCGATTTCACAGAGAATTCCGGTAGGCTATCTTCCCTTGCGCATTATACAGCAAAAGATGCATTTTTCCTCTCTGTTTTACGCATCCCTTTTATCATGCAACAACTTATCCCTTTCATTGCACTCTTTTCTGCAATGGCAACGCTTATCTCGCTCAACAAAAAACTTGAACTTGTGGTGACTCGTTCAATCGGTGTTTCTGCATGGCAATTTCTTATGCCAGCTTGTTTTGGAGCTTTTCTTTTAGGATTATTTTCAATTCTTCTTATTAATCCACTTGCTGCATGGGGATTTTCTCAAGCAGAAAAAAAGATGACTGAATGGCGCAATCACAATGTACTAACACCTCTTCACAATACAAGTATCCACTGGTTAACACAACGTACAAATTTAGGCAGAACAACCATTGGTGCTAAATCTATCTCCGATCAAGGACTTTCTCTTCTCGATGCAACCTTTGTACAATACAATGATAATGCAACCGTTAAAAATTGGATTAATGCCCCAAAAGCAACTTTGACTAATGGATTTTGGCTATTAACAAATGGAACAATCTATAAAATAGGGCATCCTCCTGAAAAATTTACCATGTTGCAAATAAAAACCAATCTAAAACCTGAATTTTTAACGGAACGTTTAGTGAATCCCGCAACTATTCCATTTTACCAATTGCCCCAAAAAATTATGATTGCACGTTCATTTGGCTATTCTGCTCATAATTTTGATATGTATTTCCAATCTTTGATTGCATTACCGGCATTGCTTGTGGCAATGACCCTCATTGCAGCAACTGTATCTTTAAATTTTACACGTTTTGGGCAATCTAGAATGTTGATTCTTGGTGGCGTGATAGCTGGGTTTATGCTTTATGTTATTTCCGTACTTGTCCAAGCTTTTGGTAATGCTGGATATATTCCACCAATTATTGCAGCTTGGACACCCGTTGTTATTGCGTTATTCTTAGGAATCTCTTTTTTGCTTCATAAAGAGGATGGCTAAGTGAAGGCATTAACACTTAAAAAAACTATTTTAACAAAATTAAGTGCTCTCGCTTTTAAAAGTATTGTGGGGGTTATTTTAGGAGGTGCTTTGTCTTATTGTGCGCACGCTCAAAGCCTTCAATCTCCTTCTCAAAGTCGCATTCAAAATCCGGAACCTCCTCTTTTGCTCTCTGCGGATGAACTCATCTACAATCGTGATGAAAACACTGTTTCTGCACACGGTAATGTCCAAATCGAATATGATGGCAATAAAGTTGTCGCTCAAAAAATTATTTACAATCAAAAAACAGGACGGCTTATAGCACAAGGGAACGTTGAAATTACTCAAAAGGATGGTAATAAAATTTATTCCAACCAAATTGATATGACCAAAGATCTTGGCGAGGGTTTTGTAAACGCCTTACGTATTGATACAGCCAACAATGTTCACTTTTCAGCCCAAAATGCTACACGCAAACACAATCACATAACAGTCTTTGAAAATGCAACCTATACAGCCTGTGAACCTTGCTCTTATAAACCAGATCGAGACGTCTTATGGAAAATTAAAGCAAGAAAGATCATATGGAATAATAGCGTCAAAAAAATTCGGTTTGAAAATAGCAGTTTTGAAGTTTTTGGTGTACCGATTATAAAATTTCCAAATTTTGAGATCTATGATCCAACTGTCAGGCGTGCTAGCGGTCTGCTTACTCCTCATTTTTTTTATACCAATGATCTCGGCATGGGGATAAAGAATTCTTATTTCTGGAATCTCGCTCCTCATTACGATTTCACACTTTCTTCTACGGTTTATACCCAACAAGGGCTTTTGACCGAAGGGGAATGGCGTCAACGTTTTAAAACGGGCCGTTATAACATTCGCTTTGCTTATATATATCAAATAAAACCGCATAAATTTGATAATGATACAATTGATGCACAATATAAAAATCGTTATATGCTGGCAACAAAAGGGGACTTTCGTATTAATTCACACTGGACTTATGGATGGGATATTCTTGCACAGTCAGATCGGCATTTTAGTCGTGCCTATAAACTTGAAAACTATAACAATCCTACACAACTTTCTCAGATCTATCTGAATGGTCTTGCAGGACAAAATTATTTTGATATGCGTTTTTATCATTTTAAAGTTCAAGATTTGATATTGAATGATCCTCATTATGAACGTCACTCTCGGCAAGCGTGGGTTCTACCACGCATCGATTATACTTTCACACCAGATGAACCCATTTATAATGGAGAGCTCACCTTCCATAGTAATATGCAATCAATTTATCGTCGTCATGCTGATTTCAGTTCACCCGACAAGAACGCAAATTCTCTCAACATAGTAAGACTTTCTGGTATAGCTGGAAATAGTTTGCGGTTAACAAACGAGCTTCAGTGGAAAAAGCGCTTCAACACGCACAATGGACTCATCTTAACCCCCCTCCTCTCTCTACGAGCCGATATCATTACAACCAATGTACGTGAAAATCATGATTCTTCTATAAAAAACACTGTGTTATCCGAAGTTCGTGGTTCAGCAATTCGTGGCATGGCAACAGCAGGGTTAGAACTACGCTATCCCTTTCTCATTACAGCTGATCATTCTACACATATCATAGAACCAACCGCACAAATTTTCATACGCAATAATGAACAATATATCGGACAAATTCCTAATGAAGATGCTCAAAGCTTTGTATTTGATGCAACTACTCTCTTTCAACGGGATAAATTTTCTGGTTATGATCGTGTAGAAGGTGGCACAAGAGCCAATATAGGTCTAAGATACTCTGGAAGCCTTAATGATAATTGGTCTCTTTATGGTCTCATTGGACAATCCTTTCATCTAGCAGGAAAGAATTCTTTTGCAGAAAAGGACTTTATCAATGTCGGTACTCATTCTAGCTTAGAGGCAAAACGTTCAGACTATGTTGCAATGTTTGGTACAACCCATAAAAGTGGTTTTTCCTTAGAAACGCGTGGACGCTTTGACAAAAAAACAGGAAAAATCCGCCGTAGTGAAATCGAAGCATCACAAAAATGGCAAAATTTTTGGGCGGCTCTACAATATGCCTATATCGCAAAGCAACCAGATTATGAATATTCTCAAGAGCGCCAAGAAATTTCTTTTCAAACAGGACTTAAATTGGCAGATTATTGGTCCATTAATAGCAACGCCGGTTATGATTTAGTATCTGGTACATTTATAAAGCGAGGAATTAGCTTGAGTTATATGGATGAATGTTTCGGGTTAACATTCGGTTATCAACAGGTAACGAATCCAGGCAGGAAAGCACCCTTGCAAAACTTTAATTTCTCTCTTTCATTGCGTACGATTGCAGATATCGGAAAAAAGATAGATTAATTTATAAAGGGAATGTATCAGTCATTTAACTTATCATTGTTTTTATGAAAGAAAGCGTGTATTTTAAGTTGTTGATGAGAATTAATAAACAATGCGAAAGCCTATTTATATGAATAAATTGAAAAAGCGTTTTCTTGCTTTATTTTATATTGCGTCTTTGAGCGTAAGTAGCCTGTTAATAAATGGATTTTTGATTCCGACAGTCTTTGCGCAGACTTCTATTGTTGTTACAGTTAATGGCAACCCCATCACAAATTATGATATACAAAGGCGCCTTGCTTTTCTCAGATTACAACAAAAGCAAGGCAATTTGGTGGCACAGGCTAAAAAAGAGCTTGTTGACGAAAAGCTAAAAAATATTGAAATAAAACGTCTTAATATTGAAGTAAGCAATGATGAAGTTGATAAAGCTTTTGAGAATTTTGCAACACAAAATAATATGACGATTGATCAGCTCAACCAGATTCTGATCCAAACTGATATCACTGTGCAACACTTTAAAGATTACATCCGTGGACAAATAGGATGGGGACGTCTTGTTAGCGCACGCTATCAATCTGAAACAGGTATGATTAGTGAACAAGAAGCTGTACGCAGAATATTAAAAAATGGTGGTGTAAAACCTTCAACCAACGAATATACATTACAGAGAATTGTTTTTGTCATTCCAGCACATCGTCGTTCAGAAATCTTTGAAAGACGTCAAAGAGAAGCAAGTAATTTTCGCGCACATTTCCGTGGATGTGCAAATGCTCACAATCAAGCAAAAGGTATTTTAGACGTTACTATCCGTCACTTAGGAAAGTTTCTGGAGCCCCAACTCCCCAGTGCATGGGAACAAGCTATTCTTGCAACACCTGCTGGAAAAATGACAAAATTACAAGAAACATCTGATGGAATCGAAGCAATTGCTGTCTGCAAAATAAAGAGAGTTTCTGATGATTATGTCGCTCGGCTGATCTTTTCTCTTCAAGATAGTAAAAAAAGAAGCCCGCAAAAACTTGAAGAATTAAGCGACAAATATTTAGAAGAACTGCGCCGAGTGGCGCGTATTCAAAATTCATAATGGCTATTCTTGTTGTTAGCGGTGGTGATCCTGCCGGAATTGGTCCTGAAATAGTACTAAAAGCGTGGAATTTGCGTGTTACGCATAAAATTCCACCTTTTGTACTTCTTGCTGATCCAGATATTATTCGTTCGCGCGCTCGTTTTTTACAGATTGATGTTGAGGTGCAATCTGTTTTAATCAATAATCCTACAAAAAATTTTCAAAACGCTCTTCCTATCATACCGTTAAAAAACAAACAAAGTGATCAATTAGGTATACCTTCATCGAATAATGCTGCTGGAATCATTGAAGCGATTAAACGCAGTGTTCAATTGATTCAAAATGGCCATGCATGTGCACTAATCACTTGTCCTATTGCAAAAAAAAATCTTTATGATGCTGGTTTTCAATTTCCAGGTCATACAGAATTTTTAGCCGATTTGGCATATAAAGCTTTTCATAAATGTTATCATCCCGTTATGATGTTAGCAGGACCTCGATTAAAAACGGTACCAATTACTGTTCATATTCCATTCAAAGATGTTCCTTCACAGCTTACCCGTGATTTAATTATTCAAACGGTACTTATTACTGAATGTGACTTAAAAACACGGTTTAAAATAACATCACCCCGACTAGCTGTTGCTGGTCTTAATCCTCATGCTGGAGAAGGAGGTGCAATGGGAAAAGAAGATATTGAAGTTATCACTCCTGCTATTGAATATCTTAAAAAGAAAGGACTCAATATTGCAGGCCCGCTGCCTGCCGACACAATGTTCCATGAATGCGCAAGAAAGGCATATGACGTTGCCATTTGTATGTATCATGATCAAGCCCTTATCCCTGTTAAAACATTAGACTTTGATACCACCGTTAATGTTACATTAGGTTTACCTTTTATTCGTACGTCTCCAGATCACGGGACTGCTTTTGACATTGCTGATAAAGGGATAGCCTCTCCCGAAAGCTTTATTGCTGCTCTTAAACTTGCAAATCAACTTGCAAAAAATAGTTTGAACCCATGCCAATAGATAATCTTCCTCCTCTACGTGAGGTTATTGATATATATGGATTACAAGCACATAAATCTTTGGGGCAAAATTTTCTTTTTGATCTTAATTTAACCTCTAAAATTGCTCATCAAGCAGGAAATATAGAAGGAAAACCTGTTATTGAAGTTGGGCCTGGTCCTGGAGGTCTCACACGTGCCTTGCTGGCAAAGGGCGCCATTGTAATAGCAATAGAACGCGATGAGCGTTGTATACCGGCTCTCTTAGAAATAGAAAAACACTATCCTCAAAAATTAAAACTTATTTGTAATGATGCTCTGAAGCAAGATTTCTCAAAACTCTTTGAAACAAGCCTAGAAAAACCACGCATTATTGCAAACCTTCCCTATAATATTGGAACACAACTCTTATTAAATTGGCTTTTGTCTGAACCATGGCCTCCTTTTTATGAGTCAATGACATTGATGTTCCAACGTGAAGTTGCCAAACGGATTACGGCTCAACCTCACTCTGCTCACTATGGACGCCTTAGTGTTTTAGCTGGCTGGCGTACCGTTGCTAAAATTGCTTTTGATGTTCCACCTCAAGCCTTTATACCAGCGCCTAAAGTAACCTCTTCCGTTGTTCATATTATTCCGCGCCCCCGCCCTCTTGCCTGCTCTGCACAAAAACTAAGCCTCATTACAAAAACTGCTTTTGGACAAAGACGAAAAATGCTTCGTCAAAATCTCAAAACACTTGGAGGTGAAGAGCTGTTAGAAAAAGCTGGAATTGATGGAAGACGCCGTGCTGAAACACTCTCGGTTTCTGAATTTGTAACTTTAGCGCATCTAGTGCTCTAAAAAATGCACTTTTTGTTTTGCATTCTTTTTTAATAAAGGCATTTATCGATCTTTTCAGCAATAAGCCCATCAACAAAAGAGGCAAGATAAGAACAGCGCTCGCGTTTTGTGGTTTCAGCTAAATAAATTGACTTAATCAAAGATAAAGACTGATCTAAATCTTCGTTAATCACGACATAATCATAAGAATGCCAATGCTTCAATTCCGTTCGTGCATTTTCCAATCGTAAATTGATGATATCTTGACTATCTTCGGCTCGACGATGTAAACGCGAAACAAGCTCTTTCATTGATGGTGGAAGAATAAAAACAGATACAGTGTCTCCTAGCATTTTTTTTTGCAGCTGCTTAGTACCCTGATAATCAATATCAAATAGCATATCACGGCCGGTATTCAATGCTTTTTCAACAGTTTCACGTAAAGTGCCATAATAATTCCCGTGAACTTCTGCCCACTCAATAAATTCATCCCTATCACGCTTATATTTAAACTCTTCCTTTGAAATAAAGTAATAATGCAGCCCATCTACTTCACTAGGACGCCTTTTCCTTGTGGTCATACTTACGGAAAGCTCTAATTGTCCCTCTTTTAGAAGTAATCGAGAAATTGTTGATTTACCAGCGCCTGAAGGTGAAGAGAGAATAAATAAAAAACCGCGGCGTTGATTTGTTTTTATGGCATTGAATTTACTTTCAAAGGCTGTCATCACACCACTCTACTTTGTTTATAAATTTTTCTTCAAAATTTAAATAATACATTACCTCAATATTTCTCCCAACCAATGGTATTTGCTTTAGCAGCTAGATCTCAATGTTATCCTGTTCTTCCATTAAAATAATTTATTAGCAGTATATTTATTTCTTTCTTAAATATTTTTATCCATACGCTAAGCTCTCTTGTAGCATACAAGAAAATGATTTTTATAATTCTTATAAAAAAATTTTACTATACTTTGGATTTTCATTTTACGATGCAAACAGATACGTTATTATTATAAATTTAATGTCTTGCCTTTAATTCTCGCCACTTGCGAACATTCATATTATGTTCTTCTAAAGTTCGAGAAAAGACATGCCCTCCTGAACCATCAGCAACAAAATAAAGTGCATCACTGCTTGGTGGATGTGCTACCGCTTTCAAAGAATCTCGACCTGGATTTGCAATAGCCGTTGGAGGCAAACCATTAATTTTATAAGTATTATAGGGTGTTTCCTTCTCAAGATCTGAACGATAAATCGCACGACCGGATGGTTTTCCTTTTCCTCCGAAGAGACCATAAATTACTGTTGGATCCGATTGAAGACGCATATGCTTTGTAAGGCGGTTATAAAATACCGCAGCAACCATTGGTCTTTCTGCTGCAATTCCCGTTTCTTTCTCAACAATTGAGGCTAATATAACAAATTCATCAATTGATTTAATAGGTAAATCAGGTGAACGCGTAGCCCATATAGCATGAATTAATTTTGTCTGTCCTTCACGCAATCTGTTTACAATCTCTTTACGCGTTGTCCCCCGAATAAAACGAACAGTATCCGTCATTAAACAGCCTTCTGGAGGCAAATTTTTTGGAAGGTCTCCAATCAAAATTTCATTCGCAGCTAATCGATCGAAAACTTGCTGAACCGTTAAACCTTCAGGTACTGTAAATGTATACTCTATAGATTTTCCTTTCACAAGAATATCCATAATATCCTGCATCGAAGCATGAGCTGGAATTAAATATTCACCAGCCTTCAGATGCGTTGTTTTTTGGTGATAACCAACCCCATAAACAAAGATATCTGATGATCGAATGAAACCACGTTTTTCTAGCAATGAAGCAATTTCACGAATTCCGGTACCAGGATGGATAAGAACAATTTGTTCTTCCTCAATTTTTCCCTTTTCTTCAAAAATACTTTTTCCAATATAAAGAGGAATACTTATGCCAAAAAGAATAATCACAATCAGCATAAGAAAAAAATTACCGAGAACAACCAATGGATTACGGACGATAGATGATTTCTTTCGTTTTTTATGTATTAACATGTCATAACTATCTGCTAAATGATTCGAAGAGGAATCACTTACGTCCTTTAATGGTTTTCCATTTTTCACATCGGACATAACCCCTCATAGCGATTAAGGATAATATTATAATTTCTCATTCACCTTATAATAAAGTAGAAAACTCAAAAGAAGAAATTAAATAAAAATACTTATTATCCTCTAAAACGTTGTATCACCAACGATGCATTTGTCCCACCAAATCCAAAAGAATTAGAAAGAATCGTATCAATCTTTCGTTCACGCGGTTTGTGTGGTACAAGGTCGATTTTTGTTTCAATCGATGGATTGTCAAGATTCAGTGTCGCTGGGGCTATATTATCCCGTATAGCTAAAATAGAAAAAATAGCCTCAGCAGCACCGGCTGCACCAAGTAAATGCCCGATAGATGATTTCGTTGATGACATAGAAACTTGTGGTGCATAACTCCCTAAAACACGCTCAACAGCCGCTAGCTCTATGGAATCAGCCATCGTAGATGTACCATGAGCATTAATATAATCAAGTTCACTCACATTCACTTGTGCACGCTTAAGAGCAGCTATCATACTACGCTGAGCCCCTTCACCACTTTCTGAAGGTGCTGTAATGTGGTAAGCGTCACCAGATAAACCATAGCCAATAATCTCAGCATAAATACGCGCCCCTCGTTTTTTGGCATGTTCCAGCTCTTCTAAAACAACAACAGCTGCTCCTTCCCCCATCACAAAACCATCACGATCAGTATCATAAGGACGTGACGCCCGTTCAGGATCATCATTGCGACAAGTAGAAAGAGCTCTACAAGCTGCAAAACCTGCAAGAGATATCCGATTTATCGGAGATTCAGTCCCCCCTGCCACCATGACATCTGCATCACCAAACATAATCAAACGTGCCGCATCACCAATCGCATGCGCCCCTGTCGAACAAGCCGTTACAACAGAATGATTAGGCCCCCGTAAACCATATTGAATAGACACATAACCAGAAGCAAGATTAATCAAACGACCTGGAATAAAAAAGGGAGAAACACGACGTGGGCCCTTATCACGAAGCGTATAACCAGCTTCAACAATGCCCTCAACTCCCCCAATTCCCGAACCAATTAACACACCTGTACAAATCTGATCTTCATCACTCTTAGGAAACCATTCGGCATCTGCAAGCGCTTGGTTAGCAGCAGCCATTGCATAAACAATAAATGCATCAACTTTACGTTGCTCCTTAGGTTCCATATACAAATCAGCATTATAGGTCCCCTCTGTTCCATCCCCTAAGGGGATACGCGCAGCAATCTGGCATGGCAAATCTGATACATCAAATTCAGTGATACGTCGGACACCACTTCTTCCTTCAAGAAGTCGTTTCCAACTATATTCAATATTACCAGCTAATGGAGATACCAATCCTAAACCAGTAACAACAACACGTCTCATAACTTCTAACCTTGAACTAAACTTCACCTCTCAAAGCTCTCTTTTCAAAAGAACTCCGAAGAATATAGGCAAAAGCAATTTATGCCTTTGCCCTTTAGTAATCACGCAGAAGCTTTATCAATGAACTTGACTGCATCACCAACGGTGAAAATCGTTTCAGCAGCTTCATCTGGAATTTCTACCCCAAACTCTTCTTCAAAAGCCATAACGAGTTCAACCGTATCAAGGCTATCAGCCCCTAGATCATCGATAAAGCTTGCATTTTCTACAACTTTATCAGCATTAACCCCAAGATGTTCCACGATAATTTTCTTAACGCGCTCTACTGTATCACTCATGTTGAAATCCTCGAATTTATATTTCCTATAATTTGGTTAACTATATCGGTTCATCTAATCAAGCAATAGATGCATTACTTTAAAAGATTTTAGTAATGATTTAAAACATCCTGTGGATATCCCCTACAAAATGAACCAATCTGACATTCCGACATCAATTGATTAACGACCATATTAAAGAAATAGATGCATCTATCCATTTCAATCGTTACTATCTAAAATAATACAATTCATAAATCAATGTGGAATAAAATAAATACTCATATCATTGCCATTCCACCATTGATATGGAGTGTTTGACCTGTCGTATAGGCTGCTTCATCGCTTGCTAAATAAACAGCAGCAGTGGCTATTTCTTGCCCACTTCCCATACGCTTCATTGGAATCGCAGCCATAATGGCTTCTTTTTGCTTTTCATTAAGCTTGTCTGTCATTGCAGATTTAATAAATCCTGGAGCAATACAATTGACAGTGATATTTCGCGAAGCAATTTCTTGTGCCAATGCTTTAGAAAAACCTATCAAGCCTGCTTTTGCAGCACAGTAATTCGTTTGTCCAGGATTTCCCACAACACCAACAACAGATGTAATGTTAATAATTCTTCCATAACGGCGGCGCATCATAGAATGTATTAATTCACGCGTCAAAAGAGAAGCAGCTGTTAGGTTAACTTCTAAAACATCATCCCAGTCTTTATCTTGCATACGCACAAAAAGACCATCCCTAGTGATTCCGGCATTGTTAACCAAAATATCGACGCCATCCATTTTTCTCTCTGCAACTTCAGCCAATTGTTTAATCGATTGGCGTTCAGAAAGATTAGCGGGAAATACAAAAACATTCTGCCCTAATTCTGCCGCCACTTCTCTGAGCTTTTCTTCACGTGTTCCATGAAGTCCAACAATGGCTCCTTGTGCATGAAAGCAGCGTGCAATTGCCTCACCAATTTCTCCCGAAGCCCCCGTTACAAGAGCTTTACGCCCTGTTAATCTAAACATTTTTTAACTCCTTATAGATTAAACGCCAAGCATGCCTAGCGCTGATTCTATTTCATCAACTGTTCCAATTGTTACCCCCTTTATATCTTTGTTAATACGACGCGTTAAACCTGTTAATACTTTTCCAGAACCAACTTCAAAAAGCGTATCAACCCCATTCGCAGCGATCCATTCTATTGTTTCACGCCATCGCACCCTCCCAGTCACTTGTTGGACAAGAAGAGTAGTAATACGCTCTGGATTGCTCTCAGGTGCAACAGAAACATTGGCAATCAAAGGAACAATAGGGGACATTTTGTTAACAGTCAAAAGTGCTTTCTTCATGGCATCAGCAGCAGGTTGCATTAAAGATGAATGAAAAGGTGCAGAAACAGGAAGAAGAAGTGCACGTTTTGCACCTTTTGTTGATGCAATCTCTACCGCTGCCTCAACTGCTTTTGCTTTACCGGAAATAACAATTTGCCCACCACCATTATCATTAGCAATCTGACATAGTCCTTCTCCAGAAACAGTTTCGCAAATTTCTTCCACAATGTGCTCTTCCAAACCAATCAATGCAGCCATAGAACCTTCACCAACCGCAACAGCAGCCTGCATAGCATTGCCACGAATACGCAAAAGTCTTGCCGTATCTGTGAGAGTAAATGTACCAGCAGCACAAAGAGCCGAATATTCGCCTAAAGAATGGCCAGCAACAAATCTTACCTTTTCTTCTATACGAAGCCCTAATTGTTTCATCACACGAATGACAGCCATAGATACAGCCATTAATGCCGGTTGTGCATTTGCTGTTAACGTTAAAACATTTGCTGGTCCTTCAAAAATGATCTTTGATAATTTCTCACCCAAAGCATCATCAACTTCCTCGAAAACCATCCGCGCTGCAACAAATTGCTCTGCAAGCGCTTTCCCCATACCAACAAGTTGACTCCCCTGCCCTGGAAAAACAAAAGCTGCACCCATTTATCAACTCCTAAAACTGTACAATTAAATTATTTTCTTTTGACCTTATTCATCCGCACAAATCAAGATAAAGCCCTTTATTTAAAACGAATACCACACTTAAAATTATATTTTAAGGGTGGAATTTGATATAAAAACTTAGGAAAATATGGTGCTATAAACTGAATAACACTCAAACTTATAAGACTTCCTAAAACTATACCTGCTAAAATATCAAAAGGGTAATGTACACCCACAAAGATGCGCGCCCAACAGATTAAGAATAAAAACACCACAGCAAATCTAAAAGCCACTTTGTATCGGTAAAAATAAAAGTTAGCTGTATAAGATGCAATGGTCAAGGCATGATTACTAGGAAAAGAAGCTGTTGCACGATGTTGAATCAGGGGTGTTGTCAGCCCTACAACGAATGGGCGTGGATGAAAGTAAAAAAGAGAAATGAGATAGCCTATGAAAAGAGAAGTACAAATGCTCATGCAAGTGCTTAGCACGACACATCGTTCCCTTTCTCTACCACAAAACCACAACGCAAAAAGATGAATAGGAATGATGTAAATTAAAAACTTTGCACAAAAAATGCTAAACAAAACTAAAATCGACCAAGATTGATGATTGCCGACAAACATTTCAAAGAGTGAAACATCAATCTGGTTTAAAAAGTCCATTTTTCTCTCCTTATTTTTATAGTGTTACAGAACTATCTCTTTGTAGAAGAGGGAAATATATTGAAAATATATCAAGATTTAATAAATCAATTTTTTTATGTGCGTAAACTTGCTATTTTTAAAGATAACCTGTAGATATGGAGTGTTCGTTGCCGGTACTTTAGCTGGAGGTTGAACGGAGGGCTGTAAAATATCAGTAGGAAATACAATGTTTCCGGCCTCCCGTATCTCCGCTCTGAGATGTCTCGAATTGTAAACGCGTCCTTTCTTCTTTGGATTTCCAAAAAAGACAAGTCGCAGAGGCTTTGCGCTAAAACCGGTGGAATTTAATTGAAGAAAGGCAAAACAATGGCTCTTTATGAACATATGTTCCTTGCTCGACAAGACATTGCACCGCAACAAGTTGATGAACTTTTGAGTCTCTACAAAGGTGTCATTGAAGCGCAGGGTGGAAAAGTTGGGCGTGTAGAAAATTGGGGACTTCGTCCTCTTGCTTACCGTATTCGAAAAAACCGTAAGGCTTATTATGTATTGGTCAATATTGATGCACCAGCTACAGCAATTGCTGAAATGGAGCGTCAGATGCGCATCAATGAGGATGTTTTGCGTTACATGACCATTCGTGTAGAAAAACATGAAAAAGAAAAATCTGCTATGCTCTCACATCTTGATCGCAATAGCCACATTGGTCATGATGAGGAGCGTTCTCGTTCCCCGCGTCGTCAACGTGAAAATGCTATAGAAGGAGTAGAATGATGACTGATACTAATCAAAACTCTGCACGTCGCCCCTTTCATCGCCGTCGCAAAACATGTCCTTTTTCAGGAGTTAATGCACCGAAAATTGATTATAAAGATATCAAATTGTTACAACGTTATATCTCTGAACGTGGAAAAATTGTTCCTTCACGGATTACAGCTGTTAGTCAAAAAAGACAGCGTGAATTAGCTAACGCTATCAAACGTGCTCGCTTTTTAGGCTTACTTCCGTACGTTATAAAGTAAGCGATCAATACGCTATGCAACTGGAGAGTTTATCCAGTTGCTTTTCTTATATGGTTAAAAAATAGCTTGTTGTATCCTATGTTAAGCTATTAAATGTCAAAGTTGGGGTATTGACACGCCTCTAACTGCAGAAAGCAGGACAGCAATAAATGAAAAAAAATCGTACTTATGAGATATTAACCGGTATTTTGGCAGGATTATTTGCTGTTGTGATAGGAATGGCAATCATCAGTGTTGCAAATATCGCGCCCTTTTTTTCTCTTCTTCTTGGCTGCTTTCTTTCATTGCCAATTTTTATTGTTGCGTTCGGTCAAGGAACATTAGCCAGTCTCATCGCCCTCATAAGTGCCACTGTTGTTCTTATCATAACCACTAATACCTATATTGCTCTTGGCTTTATGTTCTTATTTTTCCTTCCTGCTGTCTATGCTTCTTGGCTTCTTGGGCTTGCACGACCAGCGCAAAAAGAAAACGAACTGATGTGGTATCCATTATCATCGGTTATTTTTCATTTAACTAATTTTATCGCTCTTATAGCAACTTTCATTGGGCTCTATGTTCAAACACGTCCTTCCACACCCATCGTTGCAAAAAAAATCACCGAAAACATAGCACAAACTCTGCAACAAACACAGTCAATAAAAGAAGCCGATATACGCGCTTTTAATGAGCTTTTAATGACGCATACAGCAACTTTTACTGCTTTTTCTTTGACTATTTATAGTTTGGTTTTTCTCATTGGTAACCTTTACTTTTCCATGATAGCAGCACAACATATGAAATGGCTGAAAAGACCCCGTGATGATTGGAGCCAAACTCTCCGCCTTCCAATTTCTGGAATTATTATTTTTATTATTGTTTGCATAGCATCGATGGTTGAGTTGAGCGCTTCTCTCAACTTGAGTACACTTGTCTTTAGTACTGCATACACTGTCATCATATTAATTAGCGGTCTAGCATATCTTCACAATATTACAAAAGGGGTAAACGGTCGGATTATTATACTTTCTCTTGTTTATATTGCTATTTTAACAGTCGTTTTTACTCCACCTATTGTTTTCATGATGCTTTTGATGGGAATTTGGGCTGCTATTCAATACAATTTTCAATCACGCAAAAAACTCCACTAAATTTATTTGTTCGAAAGGAAAAACTATGGATATTATTTTACTTGAGCGCATTCCTCGTCTTGGTCAGATGGGTGATATTGTCTCAGTTAAAGATGGTTATGCGCGTAATTTTCTCTTGCCTCAAGGTAAAGCTTTACGCGCAAATGAAGCTAATAAAAAACATTTTGAGATACAACGTGCACAACTTGAAGCACGTAATCTTGAACGCAAAAGCGAAGCGCAAAAAATTGCTGAAAAACTTGATGGACAATCATTCATTGTTGTTCGTTCTGCTGGTGAAACGGGACAACTTTATGGTTCTGTGTCAACACGTGATATTGCTGAAATCATAACAGATGAAGGCTTTTCTATTGGAAGAAATCAAATCGAACTTAATCATCCAATAAAAATGATCGGTCTTCACACTATCACTCTTAGTTTACATCCAGAAGTTCAAATTTCTGTGATTATTAACGTTGCGCGTTCTACCAGTGAAGCACAACGCCAAGCAGAAGGTGAAACTCTCACTTCGGCTAAAGAAATATATAATATTCAAGAAGAATTATTAGAAGAAAGTCAGGAAGAATTATTGGCAGAAGAAATTAATGACAACGATATAAACAGTTCTCATCAAGAAGCTTAATTGCTATTTTTTCTTTCTGTTTTATATTTTTTATTCCATTTTAAATATCGCTCATAAAATACTCACACTTTAAAAGTGAGTATTTTATGACTATCGTACGTAAAGAACCTAATTTTTATGAAAGAATTAGAAATATACTATTTAAAAGCATTACATGCCGAGAATGATAATATCACTAAGAGGAAATGTCTTTTGTTTTCCAGCATATAAAGCAAAAATAATTTAAAGTTTTACCCTTAAGGATAAAGTTTATATGAGCGTTAGGCTGATTATATCCTCACATGATCTGAAATAATTTCAGTTATAAAAAAATAATTCTACTTAAACAGATATTGGAATTTTAAGGTTAAGTAACTTAAAAATACTTAAATTTAGAGTAGAAAAACTTCCACTTTAAAATCACATATTATAAAATAAAATAGATAGACGTTATATAAATAATACACAAATGATAAATGAGGAACGAAAGAGAGTTTTAAAAAATTATATAATTTTAACTTAAAATGAAGATTTGTAGCTCTATTCTTTTAATTATACGATTTTCAATTTATCACCTAAAGTAGCTAGACTTAGAATTTTAGTGGAAAAATATTATGGAAGAAACTAACGTTGTTAATGTCAGCTCTTCAAAGAAAGAGGATTCTCCTTCTTTTCGGCAACTTCCGCATAATATTGAAGCTGAACAGGCATTGCTTGGTGCCATCTTTATCAACAATGATTCTCTTGACCGCGTTTCAGATTTTCTAAAACCAGAACATTTTTTTGAACCATTGCATCAAAAAATTTATCATGTTTTATCTCACCTTATTAAAATAGGAAAACGTGTAGATCCAGTTACAATCAAACCCTATATCCAAATGGAAGAGAAAATTGGAGATATTACTGTATACCAATATGTTGTTCGCTTAGCCACAGAGGCAGTCACTATTATTAACGCTGAAGATTATGGACGCGTCATTTACGATCTCTTTATCCGACGATCTTTGATTAACCTTGGAACTCAAGTTGTCAATACAGCCTTTGATGCTCCTGTAGAACTCACGCCTACCCAACAAATTGAAACTGTTGAAAATCAGTTATTTGAGCTAGCAGAAAAAGGGAAATATGGAGGTGGATTTGAAAATTTTAATGAGGCCATTAAAAAAGCTATCGATATGGCAAGTGCTGCGAAAAAGCGCTCTTCACAATTATCAGGGATAGCCACCCATATTAAAACACTTGATGAAAAAATGGGAGGATTACAAGCATCTGACTTAATTATCCTTGCGGGCCGCCCTGGTATGGGTAAAACCTCACTGGCTACCAATATTGCCTTTAATATTGCTAATGCTTATAATCGTAATGCCAATATCCAAGAAAATGAAGGCGGCATTGTGGGATTCTTCTCACTTGAGATGTCATCCGAACAGCTTGCAACCCGTATTATTTCTGAACAAACAGAAGTCTCTTCTTCTGATATTCGGCGTGGCAATATTTCAGATGAACAATTTTCAAAAATTATTCGTGCGGTGAACCAACTACAAAAGGCACCCCTTTATATTGATCAAACTGGGGGAATATCAATTACGCAATTAGCTGCTCGTGCGCGGCGTCTCAAGCGGCAACATGGTTTAGATATCTTGTTTATTGACTATATCCAACTCATGACAAGCAGTTCAAAGCGTTCATCAGAAAATCGTGTTCAAGAGATCACAGAAATTACCACAGGATTAAAAGCATTAGCGAAAGAATTGAATATTCCTATTATCGCTCTCTCTCAACTTTCACGTCAAGTAGAAAATAGAACCGATAAACGCCCACAGCTTTCAGATTTACGTGAATCTGGTTCAATTGAGCAAGATGCCGACATCGTTCTGTTTGTCTATCGCGAAGAATATTATCTCAAAAATGAAGAACCAAAACTAAATACTTTGGAACATCAAAAATGGCAAGAAATAATGGATAAAGCTTTTGGAAAAGCTGATGTTATTATTGCAAAACAGCGCCATGGGCCGACAGGAATCGTGCCCCTTGCCTTTCAATCTGACTTCACACGCTTTAGTGATTTGGCTGATAGCAATTATCTTCCAGAGCAAATTGGCTAAACCACCATGACGCGCGTAATCGTATTCAATTTATCTGTCAAAATTGTGAAACCATCCTTCTCATTAAAAAAATGTAGTTCTTATCAAGAATGATAATTTCTTACAAAGAATCATTTTTCAATGATTCTAGCCGCCGTTATTTGCTATTTAATAACATTCTTCTTGCACGAAATGATAACACATCTCTTAATGTTGTAAGTGGGGTACATATATTAAAATCCATAGCTAATCTAAATCTTTCTATATTGTTCCTTCTTTAAAAAAACTCCTTCTCACAAGACACTCATTTTCTTGTTTTTAAATTCAAAAATAATTGCTGCTGTTGCGCAAGGCTGGCTATTATGTAAAATATCAGAAAATTTCCCCTTTATAGGACAATCTCTAACCTTTTAACAAAAATATTTTCTAATCTATCTGAAAAATTACCCTAATTACCGCAATATAAAAAACAAGCAGTGTTTTAAATACTACAGCACAGAGAAAATTCTATAACATGCAAAATATTCTTGATATAAAATTGCATAAAAACTGATATCTAACAAAAGGAAAATGTGTAATTATGCTAGAAAAAAAAGAAGACTGCGATAGTGGATTTGACAGTCTTGATGAAGCTATTAAAAGAGTTATTGATATAGCAGGTGCTGCAAAAAAGCGCTCTTCGCAAATATCAGGGATAGCGACTCATATTCAAACACTTGATGAAAAAATAGGAGGATTACAACCATCCGATTTAATTATCCTTGCAGGGCGCCCTGGTATGGGTAAAACTTCACTTGCTACCAATATTGCCTTTAATATTGCCAATGCTTATAATCATAATGGTAATATCCAAGAAAATGAAGGCAGCGTTGTAGGATTCTTCTCACTTGAAATGTCCTCAGAGCAGCTTGCAACACGTATTATTTCTGAACAAACGGAAGTCTCTTCTTCTGATATTCGACGTGGTCATATTTCAGATGAACAATTTTCAAAAATTATTCGTACGGTAAATCAGCTCCAAAAGGCACCCCTTTATATTGATCAAACTGGAGGAATATCAGTTTCACAACTGGCTGCCCGTGCTCGGCGTCTCAAGCAAAAACATGGTTTGAATGTCTTAATTATTGATTATATCCAACTCATGACAAGTGATTTAAAATACACATCTGAATATCGTATTCAAGAAATCACTGCAGAATTAAAAGCCTTAGCTAAAGAATTAAATATCCCTATTATTGCTCTTTCACAACTTTCACATCAAGTTGAAAACAGAACAGATAAACGTCCAAAACTTTTAGATTTAGGTGGATTTGGTTCTATTGAGCAAGATGCCGACATCGTTTTATTTGTCTATCGTGAAGAATATTACCTCAAAAATGAAGAACCAAAGTTCGGTAGCCTTGAACATATGAAATGGCTAGAAATAATGGACAAAGCTTTTGGAAAAGCTGATGTTATTATTGCAAAACATCGCCATGGGCCGACAGGAATCGTTCCCCTTGCCTTTCAATCTGACTTCACACGCTTTAGTGATTTGGCTGATAGCAATTATCTTCCAGAGAAAATTGGCTAAATCGACATGGCACGCAACCGTATTCAATTTATCTGTCAAAATTGCGGAACCATCCATTCTCGTTGGGCAGGGAAATGTAGCGCCTGTGGGGAATGGAATTCTCTTGTTGAAGAAAATATAAATGGCGGCATAGGAAGTGGTCCTAAGCAGAATGCTCGTAAAGGACGCATTGTCACACTCACATCTCTTTCTGGAAATATCGAAGATGCTCCACGTATTCATTCTGGTATTGCTGAACTTGATCGTGTTACCGGTGGGGGCTTTGTCCGTGGATCAGCACTCCTTGTTGGAGGTGATCCGGGTATTGGTAAATCAACATTGCTAACACAAACAGCTGCTGCTTTATCACGTAAAGGATATAATGTCATCTATGTTTCAGGTGAAGAGGCTATTGCGCAAATTTGTCTGCGCGCACAAAGGCTTGAAGCTAACAATACAGAAGTGAAACTTGCTGCTGAAACCAATGTTGAAGATATTCTGGCAACCTTAAGCGAACATAAAAACCTTGATATGGTGATTATCGATTCGATTCAAACCCTATGGTCAGATACAGCAGATTCAGCACCTGGCACTGTCACACAAGTACGTATCGGTGCTCAGGCAATGATCCGCTTTGCCAAGAAAACAGGAGCCGCCGTTGTTCTTGTTGGGCATGTTACAAAAGATGGACAAATTGCTGGTCCTCGAGTCGTTGAACATATGGTTGATGGCGTTCTCTATTTTGAGGGTGAAGGTGGACATCATTATCGCATTCTTAGAACTGTAAAAAATCGCTTCGGGCCAACAGATGAAATTGGTGTCTTTGAAATGTCTGATAAAGGATTACGCGAAGTGATAAATCCATCCGAATTGTTCTTAGGAGAACGTAATGAAAAAGCACCAGGCGCTGCTGTTTTCGCCGGCATGGAAGGAACACGCCCGATACTCGTAGAAATTCAAGCGCTTGTTGCTCCTTCTTCCCTTGGAACACCAAGACGTGCAGTTGTCGGATGGGATGGAAATCGTCTTTCTATGATTCTTGCCGTTTTAGAAGCCCATTGTGGCATTCGTTTTGGACAGCATGATGTCTATCTGAACGTGGCAGGTGGATATCGCATATCAGAACCCGCTGCTGATTTAGCTGTAGCCGCTGCTTTGGTATCCTCTCTTGCCAATATTCCTTTGCCAACAAATTATGTATATTTTGGTGAAGTCAGTCTTTCAGGAGCTACCCGCGCTGTTGCACATTCAGCACAGCGCATCAATGAAGCAAAAAAACTCGGCTTTCAGGGAGCCTTTCACCCCACAACAACAACCGAAATGATGAATTCGCTCAACTTTCAACAAAAAACTTTCTCCGACCTTCCCGAACTCGTTGCTACTCTTACTGTAAGTAAAAAATGATCTGTACCACAGATATGATAATATAGAAAAAACTCTATAAAATACAAAAGATCCTTGCTATAAGAACAAAAAATGGCATAACAAAAAATATATTTGCACACAGACTTAAAAGAACACAACTTTATGTATAAGGAACAAACAAATGATCATAACAATCCTTGATGGAATTGTCGTAGTAATCATCCTGTTGTCCGCTTTTCTTGCTATGCTTCGAGGATTTTCACGTGAAGTGTTATCGTTGATTTCTTGGGCAGTTGCAGCTGTTACGACACTGTTTTTATTCAAACCTGTCTTACCTTTCTTTGAACAATATCTCTCTAATAAAATGATTGCATTGATCACAACATTGGTCACAATTTTTATTATTGTTCTCATTATTACTTCAATTATTACAATGAAGATCTCTGATTTTATTATTGATAGTCGAATTGGTATTCTTGACCGTGCTATTGGTTTTATTTTTGGAGCACTTCGTGGTTTACTTATCATGGTCATCGGTATGTTGCTGATTAATGCACTGATTAAACCCGATCTTCAAGCGAATTGGTTAAAAAATGCAAAAACAAGACCTATTTTAGATTCATTGGGACAAAAAGTTTGGGAAATACTCCCCAAAGATATTGGATCTGTTCTCGAAAAGACGGAAAATTTGTTTAAAGACAGCAATAAACATACGTATGAGCAACACTCTCATGAAAAGATAATTTTCAAAAAATAGAGAATAGTTTTTCATGAGGAAAGAAAACTAAATGATGTAAAATGTGATATTAATGATTCCTCCATATCACAACTGAAAGAATATGATGATAAAAAGCGATGTTTTCTGTCAAGAATTTTCATTAGATGATGATACCCTTCATGAAGAATGTGGAGTTTTTGGTATTCTTGGGCATGAAGATGCCGCAACATTAACAGCTCTTGGACTCCACGCACTTCAGCATCGTGGGCAAGAAGCAGCTGGGATTGTTTCTTACCATAATAAAATATTTCATCAAGAAAAGCATTTAGGTCTTGTTGGCGATCACTATACAAACCCTGCAACACTTGCGCGCTTACCAGGAAATCGTGCTATTGGACATACCCGTTATTCAACAACTGGAGAAGTGGCATTACGCAATGTTCAACCCCTTTTTGCTGAATTGAAAGTTGGAGGTATTGCTATTGCGCATAATGGTAATCTTACCAATGGTCTCACATTACGCCGTGAACTCATCGCTTCTGGTGCTATCTGTCAATCAACGTCAGATTCAGAAGTTTTTCTCCATCTTATCGCCCGCTCACGTTATGAATCGTCCTCTGATCGTTTTGTTGATGCGATTCGGCAAGTAGAAGGTGGGTATGCTATGTTAGCGCTCACACGTACAAAGCTTATTGCGGCACGCGATCCAACAGGAATTAGACCTCTCGTGATGGGGGAACTTGATGGTAAGCCTATCTTTTGTTCTGAAACTTGTGCTCTTGATATTATTGGAGCAAAATATGTCCGTGATGTTAAAAATGGAGAAATCATCATATGTGAAATACAAAAAAATGGGGAAATTACGAAAAAAATTATAAAACCAGAAAATACAAAACCAGAAAAACTTTGCTTGTTTGAATATGTTTATTTTGCCCGTCCGGACTCAATCGTTGGAGGACGTAGTGTTTATACAACACGCAAAAATATGGGAATCCGTTTAGCACAGGAAGCCCCTTGTGAGGGTGATGTTGTGGTTCCTGTTCCTGATGGAGGAACGCCTGCCGCAATTGGCTATGCACAAGAAATTGGAATTCCCTTCGAGCTTGGTATTATTCGTAATCACTATGTTGGCCGCACTTTTATCGAACCAACACAACAAATTCGCGCTTTTGGCGTCAAGTTAAAACATTCGGCAAACCGTCCTGTGATTGAAGGAAAACGTGTTATTCTGGTTGATGACTCTATTGTCCGTGGAACAACATCCCTTAAAATTGTACGAATGCTTCGCGATGCAGGAGCAAAAGAAGTTCATATGCGCATTTCTAGCCCTATGATTTTTTATCCTGACTTTTATGGTATTGATACACCTAAAGCTGAAAACCTTTTAGCAAATCAATATCCAGATTTAAAATCTATGTGTGATTTTATTGGAGCGGATTCATTAGAATTTCTTTCAACGGATGGATTATATCTTGCTGTAGCAGGGGAAAAACGAAATAACGCCGATCCACAATTTACTGACCATTATTTTACTGGATATTATCCTACGCATCTGGTTGATCAAGAAAATCTCTCCAAAATTCATCAATCATCTGTTCTAAAAACAAGAGATTAATGATGACAAAACGTGACTTTAGTCTCCATAGGCGTGTTGCACTTGTTACTGGCGCATCAAGAGGGATTGGCTATTATTTGGCACTCGAGCTTGCTGCACGCGGCGCTCATATTATTGCTCTTGCACGAACAGTCAGTGGACTTACTGAATTGGACAATCAAATCCGAAAAAAAGGGGCTCATGCAACTCTTGTTCCCCTTGACTTGCATCATATGGAAAACATCGATACCCTTGCTATCTCAATTGCCAAACGCTGGAAAAAACTTGATATTATCGTCGCAAACGCAGGAATTCTTGGAACACTCTCACCAATAGCACATATTGAAAACACAGTATTTGAAGATGTTTTTCAAATAAATCTTTTCAGCCAATGGCGCTTAATGAAAGCCGTTGAGCCTTTATTACGTGAATCTGACGCTGGACGAGCCATCCTGTTATCCTCAACCGTTGCGCATGCTGCGCGCCCTTTCTGGGGAGCTTATGCAGCCTCTAAAGCGGCTTTAGAGGTGATTGCCCGCTGTTGGGCAGAAGAACTCAAACAAACCCCTATTAAGATTAATTGTGTCAACCCTGGTGCCACACGCACTGCCATGCGCGCTGAAGCTATGCCCGGTGAAGATCCACAAACTCTCCCTTCACCACAAGAGATTGCAAAAAAGATAATCCATTTGTTATCACCTGATTTAAAAGAAACTGGAAAACTCTTTAATGTCCGTAAAAATCGGTTTGTAGATTATCATATACCTGATTGATCATCATATGAGAAGTAAATCTTTTGACTCTCTCTTTTTCCTGTGCTTCTCAACAGAAGAATGAGACACTTTATGATTCTTGGATAGCTTTAGCATCAGTCTTTTTCTCTTCTAAAGTAGCACGTTTATTATAAGCGATAAAACTACAGGGGAGAAAAATCATATAGCTAACCGCTGTAATCAATAAAGTTTTCCATGTGTAAGTCGCAAGAAAACCGACATAAATAACAATGACCAACATGCACGGTATAACGATATCGCGCCTTAAATTTTGATCAATTGTTTTTGCATTCCATACTGGTAAACGACTAATCAAAAGAAAAGCAATAATTACAGTATAAAGACTAAAAAATAATGCCCACCCCCAATTGGGAACCAAACCAAGAGTGCCTAAATAAGTAGGCAATAAAAGCAATAATGCTCCTGCTGGTGCTGGAACACCAACAAAATAACTTTTCTGCCACTTAGGTATATTGGGATTATCTAACATCACATTAAAACGTGCTAATCGCAAACAACAAGCAACACAATAAACAAGGGCAGCAACCCACCCAATATGATTCGCTTGATTCAAGATAAAAGAATAAACAATGAGTGCAGGGGTAACACCAAAATTTATAACATCAGCAAGAGAATCCATCTGTGCCCCAAAAGATGAACTACCATCTATTAAACGGGCAATGCGACCATCAGCACCATCTAAAACTGCGGCCAGAAGCACCATTAAAATAGCAGCTTCATAGCGATGTTCAAAAGCCAAACGAATGCTGCTCATCCCTGCACAAATGGCTAAAATAGTAATGATATTAGGAATGACATACCGCATTGATGTAGGTGAACGCCGCCGATTTGCAACATCATCATGCTGCCCCTCAGGATTGAATGAAGAAAATGGCGAAAAATTTTTCATTGTGAGTCCTAATCGTATCTGAAGTCCGTTGTGGCACTCTTATCATCAAAAGAACCCAAAACCGTTTCTCCAGCAATTGCTGTCTGTCCAACTGCAACACGCAATTTCATTTCAGTCGGTATATAAGTATCAAGGCGAGAACCAAAACGAATCAATCCAAATCGCTCACCAGTCATAACGGCATCGTTTTCTTTTGACCAGCAAACAATCCGGCGCGCAACCATTCCCGCTATTTGTACGATACCAATTTTACCATGTTTGCTATCAATTACCACCCCATTACGCTCATTAAACTGACTAGCTTTATCAAAGTCAGCATTGGTAAATCGACCTGGATGATAAACGATAGACTCTACTGTACCACTGATAGGAATACGATTAATATGGCATGAAAAAACATCCATAAAAATAGAAATACGGATCATTTCATCTTTCCCTAAACCTAATTCTTCAGGTGGAACACATGATTCCACACATGAAATACGCCCATCAGCAGGCGACATCACCCAATTTGAATTCAAAGGGATCACACGATCTGGATCACGGAAAAAGTATATACACCACACCGTGAGAACGAGACCAAACCAAAAAAACGGACTCCATATCCAACCAAGAATGAGCGAAATAACAAAAAACGCTACAATAAAAGGATAACCTTCTTTATGAACCGGTACAAAGCTATTATGGAAAGATTGCAGAATACTCATATAATTTCCTATTCATCGTAAACTTAAACAAGCAACAAAGCTTTTTGTTCCTCTTGTGTCTTTTTATGTATTTAATCAATCACTCCATATAAAGATATAGATTACATTTTGCTCTATTTATTTTTTACGATTAACAACACTCGTCTCATCTTCTTCACGCATTTTACGTAATTTTTCTTCAGCTTGCGATGCTTCAAGCTGCTTATTCCACATTGAAGCATAGAGACCTTTCTTGCGTAAAAGCTCTGTATGTGTCCCATTTTCAATAATACGACCACTTTTAAGAACCAAAATTTCATCAGCATTGATAACCGTAGAAAGACGGTGAGCAATAATCAATGTTGTACGTCCACGGCTTACAATATCCAATGCTTGTTGAATTTCCTGTTCTGTCGCCGTATCAAGAGCCGCTGTTGCTTCATCTAGAATAAGAAGTGGGGGGGCTTTTAAGAGTGTCCGTGCAATAGCCACACGTTGTTTTTCACCACCTGATAATTTGAGACCACGCTCTCCTACCATAGATTGAAAACCTTCTGGTAATATCTCAATAAATTTTGAGATCTGTGCCATTTCAGCAGCTTTGCGCATCTCTTCATCTGTAGCACTTGGACGCCCATAGCAAATATTATAGGCAATTGTATCATTAAATAACACCGTATCTTGTGGTACCATGCCTATCGCTTCGCGCAAACTTTTTTGTGTTACATCACGAATATCCTGCCCGTCAATTGTAATAGAGCCCGAATCAACATCATAAAACCGAAAAAGCAACCGAGAAATAGTTGATTTCCCTGCACCCGATGGACCAACAATAGCGACTGTTTTTCCTCCAGAGACTTCAAAATCAATATCTCGAAGAATCTGACGCGTCGAATCATAGGAAAACTTTACCTGATGAAAACGAATGGTTCCATCGCTTATCTCTAACGGTTTGGCGTCCGATTTATCAACAATCTCCTGTTGAACATCTAAAAGATCAAACATCGCTTCAATATCCGTTAAACCTTGCCGAACATCACGATAAATTGAACCAATAAAATTCAGTGGAATAGAAAGTTGCATTAAAAGTGCATTAATAAAAACAAAGTCTCCTAAAGTTTGTGTCTTATAATAAACTTCATAAGCTGACATCAGCATTATGATCGTCATTCCAATACCAAAGATAAGAGCCTGACCAAAATTAAGCCAGCTTAACGATGTCCAAATCTTTGTTGCGGCTTTTTCATAACATACCATAGAAGCATTGAAACGATCAGCTTCTAGAGTTTCATTGCTAAAATACTTGACCGTTTCAAAATTCAAGAGAGAATCAACAGCGCGCGTATTCGCCTCAGTATCCGCTGTATTCATTTGTTGCCGAATACGAATGCGCCAATCACTCGCCTTAATGGTAAACAAGGTATATAACCCAACCGTTACAACAACGATGAGAAGATAATACCACCCATAACTTATGTAAAATACAAGTGCTGTTAATATAAATTCTAAAACTGTCGGTATTGTATTGAGAATTGAAAATCTTACGATAGCTTCAATTCCTTTTGTACCACGCTCAATCACGCGAGAAAGCCCACCAGTTCGGCGTTCCAAATGAAATCGCAAAGATAATTCATGAATATGTACAAAGGTTTTATAAGCTAATTGACGAACAGCATATTGACCAACAGTGGCAAAAAGAGAATCGCGTAATTGATTTAATCCAGCCTGCATAATACGTGCAACATTGTACGCCAAAACGAGCATGATGGGAATAATCCAATTGGATGGAAACCATTCAGGTAACTGAAAGCTGGCATCAAGCACATTCGTAGAATATTTAAAGAAATACGGTACAGATATGAGAACGAACTTGGCCAAAACAAGATAAAATATTGCCCATAGCACACGCATTTTTAGATCACGCCGATCTACTGGCCACATATAAGGCCATAAATTGTAAAGTGTGCGCAGAGTTTTCCCCGTATCTGATGATACAGTTTTTGTTATTTCATCACGTTTCATAAAGCCCTTACTTCTCTATCATCCACACGAAAAAGGCAAAACACCCCCCTGTGGTTGTTTATAGGTTCATCTCTTCATTATGCTTCCAATAAGCTATACCTACTCGTTGTTTGAAGTTAGACTGTTTTTGAAAGAGGAACAAGAAATAATCCACTATATAATTTATTATTTGGGTCTGTATTCTCATACCACTCTGCTGCAAATAAACTTTCAACTTTTACATGCTTTTTTTTCAGTTCTGCATGAAGCCACTTTTTTGTTTTACCAATCTCTTTCAGCCCCTTATCAAGAATTTCGCCATTTTGTATTAAAATGATAGACTTCTTTCCTTCTTCCTTTTTAATAACGGAACAATCGCCATTGGTTTCTAAACGAACGAAAGCAGCTTCGTGTAAACTACAGCCTTTAATACGCAACATTGTAATCAGATCATTCACACTGATACCTAAGTTTTTAATCTTATCCACTTGAAATACTCCGTCTAAAACCAATGCAATATGACGTCCTGCAATGAGACGACGAAAAAAAACTGAATAGCGCATCAGAAAATTAAGAGTTGTGACCAAAGTCTGCCAAATAAATAAGACGATCAATAATTGAATACTGCTAACATCCGGACTATAAATAACGCCTCCAATGATACTTCCCATCACAAAATTACTTACCAAATCAACTGGCGTCATTTGACTAAGACTACCACGACCTGTGGTTCTTAAAATCAAGAGGAAAGCGATAAGGCCTACAACTAATTTTAGTGCGACATACCCATAATGATATAAAAATTCCATCATATTCTCCTTTTTCATGAGAGCTGCTGGAATAGAGACATTAGTGTCGCTTTATTTCCCACACGGTTATGCGCTTACCACTCTGCGGATCCTTACTATCTTTTAAAAGAACCCCCTCAGCTGCAAGCTCATCACGAATTATATCCGCAGCTTCCCACTCTTTATTATGGATAAGCTGTAGTCTTTCGGCAATGCGCTGATCAATAAATTTTGAATCAAGAAAAGTTTTTCTTGTAAATAATGGGCAGTCTATTTCTTTAATCCATTCTTTTCGTAACAGTCCTAATAAATTCATCCCATTAACAAGAGCCAAAGCATCTCCTTCTTTATAAAATTTTCGCAAAAGAGTCAGTGCTTTTGGAGTATTAAGATCATCACTAAGTGCATCTATCAAAGTATCATCAACTACTTCATTGTTTTTCATCTCACTCTTTTTGCTGCGAAGCAATTCATACCAACGATACAGTTCGCTGCTCGATTGTATTAAACGCTGTGCTGTCCAATTTAATGGTTCACGATAATGTGTTTGCAACATCGAAAAACGCGCAGACAAACCAGCCCAATTTTGCTTCATTTCATCGGATAAAATACCATTAAACTCCAAAAAATTATTCTCTAAAACAGAACGAATAGTTATGAAATTGCCAAAGCTTTTCGACATCTTTTTACCTTCAACTTGTAAAAAGCCGTTATGCATCCAAAAATTAGCCATTCGCTCCGTCCCAAAAGCTGAACAACTTTGTGCAATCTCATTTTCATGATGAGGAAAAATTAAATCAAGTCCACCACCATGGATATCAAAAATATTGGCGGTCGGATCATCACAAGTTAAACCACCACCATAGGGCGCTAATAACTTTGCCATTGACATTGCAGAACATTCAATATGCCAACCTGGACGACCTAAAACAGGAATTCCGCCCGGTGATTTCCAACCTGGTTCTCCTTCCTCAGAAGGCTTCCATAAAACAAAATCCATCTCTTCCCTTTTATAAGCAGCAACATCAATACGTGCCCCCGCCCTCATTTCATCTAAAGAACGATTTGCAAATGCCCCATAATGGGGAGGATTTTTTATACTACTTACAGAAAATAATATATGATTTTCCGCTTCATAAGCGTGCCCCTTTTCAAGCAACCTTTCAATTAAAGAGCGCATCTCCTCTAAATGCTCGGTTGCGCGCGGCTGACTGGTTGGCAATAGACAACCAAGTGCTATTGTATCTTGTTGAAACTGAGAATATGTACGTTCTGTTAAGTGACGAATAGCCTCATTCAATGATACGTTTGGATATTCGCTAGCTGCTCGTGCATTAATTTTATCATCGACATCTGTAATATTACGTGCATATAGAACATGCTCATTGCCATAAACATGACGCAATAAGCGAAATAAAATATCAAAAACAATAACAGGACGTGCATTTCCTATATGCGCATAATCATAAATTGTCGGTCCACAAACATAAAGGCGTACTCTTGTCGCATCTATTGGTGTAAATTTTTCTTTTTTACGTGTTAGCGTATTATAAAATCGCAACTCTTTCATTTATTGACTCCATGGACGATATTATGCACCGATCCTTTTAGATGTATCTTATCTCAAATCATTGTATTACGCGGTTTAAGCTAAAAACTTGTATCTTATAGTAAATTCTTCTTATCATTTTCCCATTGTATTCACGGCTGTATCCATCATTGATCGTAAAAACAATCTATTTTATTTGATTAGACAAAAACATTCTGTAGATAGAGATTTTTTCTCTCCTTGAAGAAAACGAGCTTTAAAAAATTCTATAGGCGTTACACTATAAATTTATGTGAAAAATAGATTGCAGGAAGCAAATCTTAAATTTTTCACTACAAAAAACTCCGTCAGTATTTTCAATATTTCATTATGGTTTCCTTACTGTCTCTTACGCCCTATATTTTATAAGTAAGTGAGAATAATGTAACAATTAACCCTATTTTTTGACATCGTTTTCATGACACAATTATTTTATTTGTACAGAGTTTTATTCCAAGGAAAACAATAACAATAATGCGTAATAGATTGATGAACATCATTATTTTAATATTCATTGTAAGTTCAATGCCAACCTTTGCGCAACAATCTCCACCTTATGAGAAAAAATTACTCCGACTAGCGGAAATTTTGGGATCTCTGCATTCTCTTCAAAATCTTTGCGAGACTCCAACAAACCAATGGTATGACTACATGAACGCATTGATTGAAGCAGAAAAGCCTATCCCACAAAGACGCGCTTATTTTTATGAAGCGTTTAATGAAGCATACCGTGCTTTCTCAGAAAATTATCATCATTGTACACAAGCAGCAATTGAAGCCAATCAAAGATACGTTGAGGAAGGAAGAACTTTATCCGAAAAACTCCTCATGCATTATAAATAATTAATCTATACAAAAAATATCTTCTTCAATTTCAGCAATATCAACCATGTTCTCTCACAAATGAGGGGAGCTGTAAACCTACTCTGAAAATAGAGAAATTTTTGAAAAATAATTCCTCGACACGTTTTTATTCTTGTGAGCGTCTTTCCCCTGAACAAAATCGCTCTTTGGCTTCCTGCCTACCCTCAGAGCTTGTTTATCAATAGGTTGGGTTCTTGTTGAACAGATTCTTCTTGACTTCTCACCCATGTTATTACTTAAACTAAAAGTACTAAAGGCTTGACAAACAAGTCTAAAAATATTCACCATACACTTAAAAAAATACTTATGTGCCAAGGAAGCTAGCATGCCTTATATCACCGCTCTAAAAGGCGATGTTTTATGGCATAATAAAATAAAACCTATAAAGTTTAATCTATTTACACCAAAGTTTCTATAAATTTAACAGGCTCTCCTTGTGAAGAAGTAACAATTTCACCTTCCCACATCACACGCATACCACGGATAATGGTCCCAACAGGCCAACCTTTAACCTTTTTACCATCATAAGGTGTCCAACCGGCACGCGAACCAATTAAGCCATTCGTAATAATTTCTTCTCGCTTAAGATCAACAATTGTTAAATCAGCATCGTATCCAACAGCAAGGCGTCCTTTACAGCTTATACCAAAAATACGACTAGGGCCATGTGACGTGAGATCAACAAAACGCTCAAGAGATATCTTTCCTGCATTCACATGTGTCAACATAATTGCTGCTGTTGTTTGCACCCCTGTCATTCCTGAAGGTGAAGAAGGATAAGATTGAAGCTTTTCTTCCAAAGTATGAGGCGCATGATCTGAGCCTAAAACATCAATAATCCCCTGTTGAACACCGTACCAAAGAGCTTCACGGTGGCGCGGCTCACGAATAGGCGGATTCATCTGAATTAATGTACCAAATTGCTTATAATCATCAGCCGTGAGCGTCAAATGGTGTTGTGTCACTTCAATTGTTGCAACATCCTTATGTTTTTTTAGAAAATCAATTTCTTCTTCTGTCGAAAGATGTAACACATGAATCCGAGCCTTCGTCTCATGAGCAATTTTTACCAAACGCTGCGTACATTTTAATGCCGCAACTTCATCACGCCAAATCGGATGTGATGATGCATCCCCTTCAATACGCAGTATTTTACGCTCTTTGAGCCTCGCCTCATCTTCAGAATGAAAAGCCGCACGACGGCGTATATTCTTCAAAATAAGGCGTACACTTTCATCATCATCGACCAAAAGATCACCCGTAGAAGACCCCATAAAGACTTTAATTCCAGCTGCACCAGGAAGTCTTTCTAATTCAGACAATTCATGAGCATTTTCACGCGTTCCTCCAACCCAAAATGCAAAATCACAATGCATTCGATGAAATGCGCGTTTAACCTTATCGCTTAATGTAGCTTCTGATGTTGTCAATGGATTGGTATTAGGCATTTCAAAAACTGCTGTCACCCCCCCTAACACAGCAGAATACGAGCCACTTTCCAAATCCTCCTTATATTCATTACCTGGCTCGCGAAAATGTACTTGGCTATCAATAATTCCCGGTAAAATATGAAGCCCCGTACAATCAATCACCTCACCTGCCGATGCACATGTAAGGTCGCCAATTTCAGCAATACGGCCATTTGTAACACCAATATCACGCTTGCTTCTTCCATCATGATTCACAAGTGTTGCACCTTTAAAAATTGTATCAAATGTTTTAAACATAGCCACGCTCCTTACATATTCCTCTCTTATCGATTATGTAACTTTGAGCAGAAAGGCAAGAACCATGATTGAAAAACAAAATGCCATTTGCTTAAAAAATCGCGCAATTATTCAAATTACAGGCGAAGAAGCAACAGATTTTCTGCAATCCCTAATCACAACAGATGTAAAAAAAATCAACCCGCAAGAAATTTTCCCTGGAGCCCTCTTATCCCCTCAAGGAAAGGTTCTTGCTGATTTTCTTATTGGCAAAAAAGAAGATGGTTATTTGATTGATATTATCATGCCTTTAGCTGATATACTCTACAAGCGTCTGTTGCTTTATAAACTGCGTAAAAAAATAGAAATTACACAACCATTCCAAGAAGTTGTTACAGTTTCTTGGAAAAATGAATCAGATACTTTAAATTTTGATTCAAGTTTTGTTGATAAACGATTCCCAGAAAAAGAAAAAATAATACGAATCTATGGCAAAACATCTTTTTTGGCTTCAGAATATCATAACATGTGGAATCAATTGCGTATCCGTTATGCAATTGCAGAAAGTGGTCAAGATTATGAAGTTGGTAAAGTCTTTCCTCATGATATTAATTACGATCAAATAAATGGACTTGCATTCAACAAAGGGTGTTATATTGGACAAGAAGTTGTTTCACGAATGCACCACCGCCAAGCAGCACGTCGCCGTATTTTAATTGTAAAAGGCCAGCATGAATTGTCCCCTCAATCTAGCATTGAAGCAGGAACAAAAGTATTTGGATCCTTGGGAACATGTGTAGACAATGAAGCTCTTGCTTTACTGCGTATTGACCACGTAAAAGATGCTATGGATCATAACATCCCCTTTACTGTAAAAAACATTCCTGTCACTATAAGCATTGCTGAAAATATGAATTTTACCTTTCCTGAAAATACTGTAGAAAATACGCATGGCTAAAGCTGAATTATTAAAAAATGGAGAAGCACGTGCTTGGCAAAGAATGCTTTCTGGAAGGCGACTTGATCTTCTCAACCCTTCTCCTTTTGATGTTGAAATTGAAGATATTGCCCATGGACTTGCTCGTGTAGCACGTTGGAACGGTCAAACACGAGGAGAACACGCCTATTCTGTTGCACAACACTCACTTTTGGTTGAACAAATATTTCAAAAACTTTTTCCACAATCGGGAAGCAATGAATGTCTTTATGCCCTTCTTCATGATGCTCCAGAATATGTCATCGGCGATATGATTTCCCCTTTTAAAGCTGTCATAGGAAAACAATATGAACGCGTTGAAAAGCGCATCCAAGATGCTATCCACATGCGCTTTTCTCTTCCCGTTGATCTTTCTCAAAAACTTTTAAAAAAAATTAAACAAGCCGACCGTATCGCTGCATATTATGAATCGATTACGCTTGCTGGATTTAATACAGAAGAAGCCCTTCGCTATTTTGGCTCTCCCAATAATATTTTACCCGATGATCTGAATTTATCCTCCTATTCTACCCAACACATTGAAAACGCATTTTTAACGCGCTTTAATGACTTGGATGTCCAAAGATTATAGCCCCTTCGCATTGTTGATTCCTTGTCATTACAGACTCATCACACTGACTTATAATAATAATTCATTGTTTTTTCATTTTGAATGAGAGCTCCTAATATCGTAAGCTTCACTCATTTCAAATCTGTTTATATTGGATCAATCAAAATCATTCTCTTGCACACCACAAGCGGGGCTGGCGTGTGAGTAAAATTTTTTAAAGAAAGAGTTAAAATGCTTCTTATGAACCATCTCAAGTGCTAAGCGCTGTCGCAGCATTGAAAATTGGAAAAGTGTGTGATGATACCGGCTTGCTCTCTTATGAAGCGTAAAGACGGGAGTACTCTATAAATTTTATACACTTCATAAGGGACTTACCACTATACTATTCACGAACGCCGTCGCGAAATAGGTTGGGTACCTTAAGAAAGCTTTCTTTAAAAAAGCATGTGAATTAGCGACCCAATGGCGTTCTGTTTTGCATGAGAGGCGTGACTTCATTAAAGAAATGGAAAAAATCACAGTTCAAATTGCATACAAAATATATTAAAAATGCACATTCATTATCAAAATAACAAATGTTCTCTTGTCAAACCTTTCATCTTAAACTGAAGTTTATTTTAGTTTATAAACTTCATTATCCGCTGGGAAAGCACGAGATGTGACATCCTCTGCATAATTCTTTATTGCAGTTTCCATGGCTTGTTCAAGGTCTCCATAACGGCGTACAAATTTTGGCACATGAGAACCATAGCCCAACATATCTTCCATAACCAATACTTGCCCATCACATTGATTGGACGCCCCTATACCGATCGTAGGGATAGAAAGCTTATCTGTCAGTTTCACCGCTAAAGGTTCAACCATTGCTTCTAAAACAACAGCAAAAGCACCTGCCTCTTCAATCGCTGCTCCATCTGCTTCAATTCTTTGCCAATCATTCTCCTTGCGTCCTTGTGTTTTAAAACCACCAAAACGATTCATTGCTTGGGGTGTAAGACCGATATGCCCCATCACTGGAATGCCACGTTTACACAAAAAATCTATTGTTTCGGCTATATAAACGCCACCTTCAAGCTTAACTGCACCACACCCCGTTTGTGCAAGAATGCGCGATGCATTTAAAAAAGCTTGCTCTGGACTTTCCTCATAAGACCCAAAAGGCATATCAATAACAACAAGAGCTTTTTGAGATCCACGCACCACGGCTTTCCCGTGTGAAATCATCATATCTAAATTAACAGGAAGCGTTGTCTCAAACCCATATACAACCATGCCAACACTATCACCAACCAAAAGGATATCGCAATATGGATCAGCAATCCGTGCAGTATAAGCTTGATAAGCTGTTAAAGAAACAATTGGCTGTTGTCCCTTTCTTGCACGTATTTCGGAAGATGTCATACGCTTTACGGTTTTATGTACACTCATTTTCCATCCTTCTCTTGCAATATATATTGATCAATAAGTCTTACCTCACCAAAGCGGACAGTAAGGAGTAAAACCGCCGGTTTATTCAATGTTCCTTTGATCACGCATAAAGTTTCCATATCCCGTAAATCTATTGCTTCAATGATTGCACGCGTTTCTTGTTGTAAAATATCACGAACAGTTTTGCATAATTTATCAACCGACCGTTCACCTTCATGGTAAAGCTTTTCAGCAGCTTTTCCACTTTTAGGAATAATTTTGGCAGCTTTACGATCTTCTAATGTTAAAAACTGATTGCGTGAAGAGTGCGCAACTCCATCTGCTTCACGTAAAATAGGAACTCCAACAATCTCAATAGGAAAAGCCAAATCTTCAACCATACGCCGAATAATTAAAATTTGTTGAAAATCCTTTTCCCCAAAAAAAGCCTTATCTGGTTGGACAATGTTAAAAAGCTTAGCAACAACACTCGTTACACCACAAAAATGCCCTGGACGTAATTTTCCTATCAAAATACGTGATAATTTTTCCACCTTCACAATTGTATCATTTCCCAGTGGCCACATTTCATCGACAGAAGGAGCAAAAACACATTCAACACCTGCTTCTTTTAACAAAGCACAATCGCCCTTCAAATCTCTTGGATATTGAGAAAAATCTTCATGAGGTCCAAATTGCTTTGGATTGACAAAAATAGAAACCACTACGCGATCACACATTGCTCTTGCATACTGTACTAATGCAAGATGACCATCATGCAATGCCCCCATTGTTGGAACAAAACCAATCGAAAAACCTAAACGTCGTTCCTCTGAAGTATATTGGCGAACTTCAGCAATTGTCTTTAAAATTCTCATTTTCCCATTCAATTATCATCAGATCAACAAATTAATGCCTGTACACCAAATTGGCGCTCAAACAATTGTATCAAATTCATGCGCACTGACGGCTGCTTTATATCTCGTGGCTCCCAGACATGACGCATAAGAAAAAAACCCGTCAGTATAAAACCATTTATTATGTCACTAAAATCAGCAGGACGAGTCATTCTTTGTACAAGAAACTGTGGTAGAATGAGAAGCTTTTTTTTCCAAGGTTCTCCTGCTTCTTCACAGACAGCCCGACCAGATTTTGGTGATACGTAATGAAGCCTTTCCTGACGACCTGTTGCAGCACAACAAGATAAATCAAGACCAAAACCAAGTTCTTCAAGAAGCCGCATTTCAAAACGTACAAGCAATTCTGCATTGATAAATGGTTCATCAAAATTCTGCATAAAAAGGTGTAAAATATCATATAAAATGGGGTGCGGATCACGTTCGGGAAGAAGCCGCAAATGAAAAGCTATCAATTGCAAAGCATAAAGTGCTTCTGGTAGACAGATTAATCGTGCCGCATGTAAATCAAGAGCTTCAAGCCGAAAAAGTCCCAAATGTTCGTCTAAACGAGCCCACCATTCAGCCTCCACAAAATTTCCAGGTTGAAGAAGAGCAGCCATGCGACGCGAGCGCCCCCCTTTTACCACTCCCATATAACGACCATGTTCACGTGTCATAATCTCAAGAATAACACTTGTTTCACCATATTGGCGTGTACCAAGTATAACGGCTTGTTCTTTCCACTTCATTTTACTTTAATTATTTTTAAAAATCTTATTTTAAAAAATCCAATCCCATTTCACGATAACGTTCTGGATCGGTATCCCAATTATCGCGCACTTTCACAAAGAGAAAAAGATGAACCTTTTGATCCATAATTTCCATGAGTTCTTTACGTGCTGCTTGACCAATCGCTTTAATTGTATCGCCTTTTGCTCCTAAGACAATTTTTTTCTGACTCTCACGCTCGACATAAATAACTTGATTAATTTTAACGGAACCATCTGAACGCTCTTCCCAGTTTTCTGTTTCAACCGTTGAGGAATAAGGAAGTTCATCATGAAGACGAAGAAAAAGTTTTTCACGCGTAATTTCAGCAGCAAGATGACGCATGGGCATATCAGAAATTTGATCTTCTGGATAATACCATGGCCCTTCCTGCATCATGTTACTCAGCGCATCAAGTAAATCCTTGCAACCAGAACCGTTTAGAGCAGAAATCATAAATGTTTGCGCAAACTTTACACGTTCATTTATTTTAGTGGTTAACGCTAGAAGAGATGATTTAACAACTGTATCAACCTTATTAAGAACAAGAACTTTTTCTTGTTTCATATTGTTCACAATATCTAACATCATATCAACTTCATCCGAAAGACCACTTTGAGCGTCAATTAAAACAAGCAGAACATCAGCGCTCTTAGCCCCTCCCCAAGCAGCAGAGACCATGGCTCGTTCTAAGCGCTTATGGGGACGAAAAACACCCGGTGTATCGACCAACACAATTTGCACATCATCATGAATGACAATACCGCGGATTAAAGTTCGTGTTGTTTGTACTTTATGTGTTACAATTGAAACCTTTGTTCCAACCAATTGATTAACCAGTGTCGATTTACCGGCATTAGGCATCCCAATAAGCACAACAAATCCAGAACGCGTTTTCATAACGTCACTCATGATCATTTTTTCCCACTGTTTTCCATACACCCTCTCGTCGCAAAATTTTTTCAGCTGCCATTCTTTCAGCATATCTTTTGGAGCTTCCCTGCCCAATCTCTGAAGCAAAACCAGCAATATTTACCTCTACCATAAAAACAGGATCGTGATCTGGACCTGAACGTTTTATAACCTGATAATGTGGTTGTGCATTGCCTTGGATATGCGCCCATTCCTGTAATTCTGTCTTGGCATCACGTCGACCAGCATCCATTTTCTTTGCCCGACTTTGCCAATATTTTTGAATAAAAGGGCGAACGCTTTCCAATCCTCCATCGAGATATATCACAGCAATTAAAGCTTCCACGACATCTGCATGCATATTGATGAGTCGACGCTCTTCGAAATTTTTCATCTCAAAACCAACGTGGATCATGTCAGGAAGCTTCATTTCGCGCGCAATATCAGCACATGTCTGTGCATTGACCAAATGATTCAAACGGACTGATAATTCACCTTCACTTGCCTGAGGAAAAAGTTGATACAGCATTTCTGCAATCAAAAGCCCTAAAACCCGATCCCCTAGAAATTCTAGCCGTTCATAATTTCCTTGTTCCGAATCTTGTACACTCGAGTGTGTTAATGCCTTCTTTAATCTCTCTTCATCTTTAAAACGATGTCCCGTCAGCTTGACAAGCTGATCAATCATTAGACGTTTCATCGTTGTTTCCTTGCTTGATAAGCGGCAAATCATGAACCGTATTTATGAAAGAAAACAAACGCTTCCAACGCACATCAAATGGCCAACGCCAAATCTGCCAAGCACTTGAACCATTACTGATAGAAAAGAAAATCACGCTCGCGCGACCAATAAGATTTTCTTCTGGAACATAGCCTACATCCAAACGACTATCATCTGAATTGTCGCGGTTATCTCCCATCATAAAATAATGTCCTTGAGGAACTTCAAAGACTTCTGTATCGTCAACTTTGGGGATGAAAGCTAAATCAAGTGTATCATAGCTAACACCGTTAGGCATTGTCTCGCGATAAACCTCAACAGGATAGTTCACTTCTGTTATATCAGAATTATCAATCTCCCCCATAAAGTAACGTGAAACAGCCTCATCATTAATATAAAGGACACTTTGACGGACTTGTATACGATCACCTGGTAGCCCAACGACGCGTTTTATATAATCAATCTTCGGATTACTTGGTAAGCGAAAAACGACCACATCTCCACGTTGAGGTTGAGATGCCCAAATCCGTCCAGAAAAAAGAGGAGGAGAAAAGGGGATGGAAAAACGAGAATACCCATATGCATACTTAGAAACAAACAGATAATCTCCCACCAACAAAGTAGGACGCATTGAACCGGAAGGAATACTAAACGGCTGGAAAAAAAGTGTCCGAATAAACGCTGCTAAAAGCAAAGCCTGTATTAAAACAGAAATAAATTCAAGAAGCCCACCTTTTTTTTCTTTTTTATGCACTTTATCTTTTGGGATCATCACCAACTGCCTTCTCATCACAGATATAATTTTTTCATCATAATATTCAAATAACAAAAGCACAATCTCTCACGCCATCTATCCACGTGGAAGTGCTTCGATAATAATAAATGCCTGTGCCCAAGGAAAATCATCTGTTATGCTAAGATGAATAACTGCATCATGATGAGGAGGTAATAACTTTTGAAGTTGCATTTGCGCACGATTTGTTAATTGCATTATTGGTTTACCAGATGGCAAATTAACTACCCCCATGTCTTTCCAATTGATACCACAAGCGATTCCCGTTCCTAAGGCTTTAGCACATGCTTCTTTCGCAGCAAATCTTTTTGCATAGGAAGAGGAGCTTTTTTTGAGATTTTCAGATCTATTTCTTTCAATATCCGTAAAAATCCGTTGGATAAAACGCTCACCATAACGAACCAACATTTTCTCAATACGTCGTATATCAACCAGATCATTTCCAAGACCAATAATCATAAGATATTACCCGATCTTTCTTACGATGAGCGCTTCTTTAAACGCCTTTTTTTTATAATCTTTTGATATCGCTTTTGTTTAAAACGAACCGTTGCTCTGTAAACACCTATATAAGATAAACCACCAAAAACAATACCTAAAAGAGTTCCCCCTAAAATCATAGGACTCATAATTGTGTCCCATGCGCCTTTAAAGAGGAGAGAGAGATTTGACAATGTCAAACCATTAAATAGAGCACGAATTTGCGAAAGAGAAATCTCTTTGACATCGCTAAAAAGTGATAAACAAAAATACCCTACTTTATAATCAGCCATGACAATCAATAAAAATGTGAGTGGATTAGAAAAAATCGTCCCAATGATTGCGGCAGCAAAGTTTGCACGCAAAAGCCAAGAAAAAAATATTGCCAAAATAATATGCAGCCCAAAGAAAGGGGAACACGCTAAAAAAACGCCAACAGCAACCCCTAATGCTACTTCATGCGGTGTTGCTGATATACGCAAAATACGTTTATGTATGTAGCAAAATGAGCGAGAAAATGAACGACGTGGCCATAACCAAAGTCGAATACGCGTTACAAAATCTATTGGTTCTCGACGACGAAAAAGCATATGACTCTCAATATACATCTTTTGATGATGAAATAATCTATATCATCCAAATTAATCTTTTTAAGCTTTTGCACAAAAAATAGAACGACAATTAAATATTTCGACTGCCTGGTTTAATCGCGGGAAGAACAGAAAGATCTGCAGGAAGTGCATCACTAGCATAAGAGGTTATCTCGTATTCAGCAAGCGCAATCAATGGAACTCCAACATTGACCTTACCACCAGAACGATCAAGGATACATGCACTGGCCAATACCTCTGCTCCTGCTGCAACAAGTGCTTCAACAGTCTCTCGAATGGAAAGACCCGTTGTTACAATATCTTCAACAATAACAACCCGTGCACCTTTCTTGATTTCAAAACGACGCAATTCAAAGATGCCATTTACACGCTCTACCCAAAGAGAAGGAACACCAAGGTGACGTGAAGTCTCATAGGAAGGGATAAGACCGCCAATTGCGGGACCAACGACATAATCAATTGATTCCTTGATAGATTCTTTTATTTTTTCAGCCAATCCACGACAGAGCTTTTCCGTCAAATTAGCATGCATGAATACTTTCGCCTTTTGCATATAAGTCGCACTATGGCGCCCCGATGTTAAAATAAAATGCCCTTCTAGAATAGCATCTGCTTGTTTAAAAATATCAATGACATCTTGTGTATTCATTGCAAAATCTTTCTTTTTATCCATGAACCCGCCGTACTGTACTTACTGAACCTGCCTTTTTTAACTGAGAAAAAATACGATTCAAATGTTTTAAATCCCACACTTCCAAATCAATCATAATTTCTGTAAAATCTGGTGCTGTACGGATAAAAGATAAATTTTGGATATTGGCATCGTTAGCAGAAATTATTTGTGTAATTTCAGCCAAAGAACCAGGACTATTTACAACTAAAATATTCATCCGTGCAGGAAAACGTTCATTCATTTGGGCATCAATATCCCAGCGGACATCAATCCATCGTTCTGGCTGATCATCATACGCCATCAAAGCTGAAGATTGTATTGGATAAATAACAATTCCAGCCCCTGGCTGCATAATACCAACAATCCGATCTCCAGGCACAGCTCCTTCTGGTGAAAAGCGTACAGGAATATCTCCACGAGTTCCTCGAATAGGTAATGCTTTAGATTGATGATTTTCAACCATTGTATCCTTTTCATTTTCTGGAACTTTAAAAATCATCCCTTGAGCATTTTCAATATTAAACCACCCTTCTTCCCCAGGCTTAAAAGAGGGCTTTTGTACGACACGCTCTTGATAATCAGGATAAACTGCTTTAATCACATCAGCGGAAAACAGCTCTCCACGCCCAACAGCAGCCAATACATCCTCTACATCTTTACGTGCTAAACGTGGCAAAACTTTCTTCAAAAGGTCTTTTGAAAATTGCTTTCCCATATATTCAAATGAACGCTCGAGAATACGATATCCTAAACCCGAATATTGTTTACGTACTGCTGCACGACTTGCTCGTCGAATAGCTGAACGTGCTTTACCTGTGACAACAAGAAATTCCCATGCTGCTGGCGGAATTTGAGCGTGTGAGCGAATAATATCAACCTCATCACCATTTTTTAATTTGGTCATTAAAGGCATAATACGACCATTGATTTTTACACCTACACAAGAATCACCGATATCTGTATGGACGGCATAAGCAAAATCAATAGGCGTAGCTCCTTTAGGAAAAGCAATTAATCGACCTTTCGGCGTAAAACAAAAAACTTGGTCTTGAAAAAGCTCAAGTTTTGTATGTTCTAAAAACTCTTCTGGATTATCTCCATCAGACAAAGATTGTATCGTTTGACGCAACCATGCATAGGCATTCGTTTCACTTGATAACTTCACAGTCGAATAATTGGAACCGTGCTCTTTATATATGGAATGAGCAGCAACCCCATATTCAGCAACTTCATCCATAGCAGCCGTTCTAATTTGCAACTCAACACGTTGTCTTGAAGGACCAACAATTGTTGTATGAATAGAACGATAATCATTTTGCTTTGGTATAGAGATATAATCTTTAAAACGACCAGGAACCATTGGCCATGTCGTATGAATGACACCAAGAGCACGATAACAATCATTCACGGACTCAACAATCACACGAAATCCAAAAATATCCGATAATTGTTCAAAAGATAATGCTTTACTTTCCATTTTGCGAAAGACTGAATAAGATTTTTTCTGACGGCTTTTAACATCTGCTTTAATGCCATGCTCGAAAAAAAGTTTTGTCAATTCATTTTCAATTGTGGAAAGCAAATCACGGTTGTGTTTCAATAATTCAGAAAGTCGATTGGTAATCGTACGATAACCTTCTGGATTTAAATAAAAGAAAGAGAGATCCTCTAACTCCTCACGCATATCCTGCATACCCATACGGCCTGCAAGTGGCGCATAGATATCCATCGTCTCCTCAGCAATTCGCCGACGTTTATCATCACGCATAACACCAAGGGTACGCATATTATGAAGACGATCAGCAAGTTTGACTAAAAGAACACGAACATCATCAGAAATAGCAATAAGAAGTTTACGAAGATTTTCTGCTTGTACGGCTTTCTTTGATACAAGATCAAGCTTATTAAGCTTTGTAAGCCCTTCAACCAACTTTCCAATTTCAGAACCAAAAATCTGATCAATTTCTGCTCGTGTAGCGCTTGTATCTTCAATTGTATCATGCAAAAGAGCAACAGCAATCGTTGCCTCGTCCAACCGCATATCTGTCAAAATAGCAGCAACTTCTAAAGGATGAGAAAAATAAAGATCACCTGATGCACGCTTTTGATGTGCATGCTTTTTCATTGCATAATCATAGGCCCTGTTTAAAAGAGCCTCATCTACGTCAGACTTGTAACGTTGAACACGTCCAACAAGCTCACACTGACGCATCATACGAGCATATCCTTTATCTTTTCACACCTCTAATCTTTATTGAACATGTCCTATCAAAAAAGACAAGAAAAATAATTGCTCCTTACATGACAAGGTATCTTTACTCCTGTAACATAAATTGCTGCAATTAGTAATCGTCACTTTTTTCTGGAACAACCAAACCTTCAATACCCGCTAAAAGCTCTTCTTCTGACATATGATCAAATGAAGTACCTTCTTCTTGCGACGACGTATTAAAAACACTTTCAGCTTCACCTGAATGGGTAATAAATTCACTTGCCATTTCTGGCTCATCTACTTCCACATGTTTTTGCAGCGAATGAATAAGGTCTTCCTTTAAATCAGCAGGCGACAATGTTTCTTCTGCTATTTCACGTAAAGCAACAACTGGATTTTTATCATTATCGCGATCAACCGTAATCTGCGCCCCTTGTGAAATCTGACGCGCCCGATGACCTGCTAAAAGTACCAACTCAAAGCGGTTATCAACTTTATCAATACAATCTTCTACTGTTACGCGGGCCATTTATGCCTCTTTCTTAAAGATTAAAAAACTTCATAGTGGGTATAGAGTATATACAATAATCAAAATAAAACACAAGAAAAACAACACAAACTTTTATATTTTTTAATTAAAGAACTTATTAAAAAAAAATCTTGGAAAATTTATAAAAATGTATAACCTATTCATGCTCGTTATCAAAATTTCTTTTAAAAGCATTCCAATAGATTGACTTCAAACAAAGGGAGATCTTTCTTGACAGAATACTTGTCTGGAGTCCTTATCCTTTTAAAAGGAATACCTGCTGTTTAAACCCTTTGCAATAACAGCAGCCTTATACATACTTTTTATGATAATATCTTTATCTAAAGAGAGAACTTTTTTCTTTGAACATCATGTGTATTGCACTCTTATTCATCGAATAAATTACTGAAAGATGACCTATCCTTACACAATAATGAGCAATAAGTTTATATTAAACTTTCTTCTAAAAAAGTTTATTTATATTCATTATAGATTGTTTATCAAACCATAACCCGTCATATACGCTATAAAAGACTCAAAAAAATAGAAAAACGATTAATGCCTAACACCATGAATAGCCAATTAACATCGCTTTGCCCAGAACCACCCCCAAATTGCAATTTATGTCCTAGGCTTCATCAATTTATCGCTGGCTGGCGTGTAAAAGAACCAAGTTGGTATAATGCACCGGTGCGCCCATTCTTTCCTTATAAAGGGCCAGACACAACACGCCTTCTTATTGTTGGGCTTGCCCCTGGATTACGCGGAGCAAATCGAACTGGACGTCCATTTACTGGTGATTATGCTGGGCACTTACTTTATTCAACTTTAAAAAAGTTTGGTTTTGCCCAAGGAACCTTTGAAGAAAGAGCAGACGATACTCTTGAACTTATTGATGCAGCAATTGTTAACTCTGTTCGTTGTGTTCCACCAGAAAATAAACCCACCGGTGCAGAAATTAACACGTGCCGCTATTTCTTCTCTCCTCTTTTAACAAATCTTCCCAAACTTAAAGCCGTTATTACCTTAGGCACCATTGCGCACCATTCAACAATACGTGCCCTTAATGCAAAAGTTTTAGCTCACCCTTTTGGACATGGCGAAATCAATAATATCGGTAGATTACGCATCTTTTCAAGCTATCACTGTTCTCGTTATAATACGAATACTGGCCGCTTAACAGACGCTATGTTTCACCAAATTTTTCAAGCAGTAAAAACATACTTAGATCAATGCTAAAACTGTTTTAAATAGCGCTATAAATAAAGGATATCTAAATCGCATCCGTCATCCATATCTTTTTAAAAGTCTTGCTTTTTCACGTCCCCAATCGCGTTTTTTTTCCGTTTCGCGCTTATCATGAAGCTTTTTCCCTCGCGCTAGAGCGATCTCCAACTTAACGCGCCCTCGTTCATTAAAATAAAGTTTGAGAGGAACAAGTGTCATTCCTTCACGAGACGTTGCATTAAAAAAACGTGCCATCTCACGTTTTGAAAGTAATAATTTGCGCAAACGTCGTGGTTCATGATTAAAACGATTAGCCTGCGTATATTCAGGAATATAGCTGTTTACTAACCATAATTCCCCATTCTCAAAACTCGCATAGCTTTCAGCAATATTAGCATGATTGGAACGTAAGGACTTCACTTCCGCTCCCTGAAGGACAAGACCAGCCTCGAGATTATTAAGGATTTCAAAATTAAAACGTGCTTTACGATTGTCAGCAATTATTTTCCGTACGGGCGCGTTCTTTTTTTTATTCATGACTTTTTCAATATCATTTTATGCTTTTAAAAGACCAGCATGGCTGAGGGCTACATCAATAACCTTCTTTGTGCTCTCTGTTAATGGAACAATCGGAGAACGTACAGTCTCACCACAAAGCCCCAATTTTGTAGCAGCATATTTAATCCCTGCTGGGCTAGGTTCAATAAACACAGCACGATTGAGAGGCATGAGGCGATCATTTAATTCTCGTGCTGTTTTATAATCACCACGAAAACACGCAGCTTGAAGCTCTGCACAAAGCTTTGGAACAACATTCGAGGAAACCGAAATACACCCCATACCTCCATGTGCATTAAATCCTAACGCTGTACAATCATCACCGGAAAGCTGCATAAAATCCTTGCCACACTTTTCACGTTGCTCACTAACGCGCTCAATTCTGCTCGTCGCATCCTTAACACCAACGATATTTTTAAAATCTTGATAAAGATCTCTCATCGTTTCCACGGCCATATCGATAATAGAACGACCAGGGATATTATAAATTATAATCGGAATAGAAACAGCTTTGGCAATAGAAGAAAAATGCTTGTATAAACCAGATTGATTTGGTTTGTTGTAATAAGGAGTGACAACCAAAACTGCATCTGCACCAGCCTTTTCTGCATATTGTGCAAGCTCTATAGCCTCACTTGTGCTATTTGATCCCGCTCCCGCAATAACAGGAACACGCTTTGCGACCTGCTTGACACACAATTCTATAATTCGCCTATGTTCTTCATGACTTAAAGTTGCTGATTCACCTGTTGTCCCAACAGGGCTTACACCATTAATCCCTTGTGTAATCTGCCATTCAACAAAATCACAAAATGCCTTCTCATCAATTGCGCCCTTGTTATCAAACGGGGTGATAAGCGCAGTTATAGCTCCCTTGAGCATGATAAACTCCCTATAATGTTTGCTTTTATTTTTTTATAATCGCCTTTTATAAATTTTAAATAGAGCATAATCTTGCTCTATCATTGAAGCAAGATGAATTTCAAAAAAAGCCCTCATAAGATGAAAATGGACCTCCTTAAATGTTGAACATTTCTTTAAAACAAACCGTCTATATTAACGCGTTTTTCACGCTTGTGTTCTAAAAAACCTTAAGTTTTTTTTACAAAAAGCAAGGTCTCAAGGTCTTTTCTCTATGCGTGTATTTTCCACCTCTCTTTTCGTATCAACCTTTACTGCACTTATACTGGCAATAAGAATTTTATTTTCAAGTGCACTTGCACAAACACCGCTTTTACATGGGAAAGTACCAATCCCTTCGACACGTCCTACCCCCATTGCCATAAAACAAGAAGCTCAAGAACCTCTTCAACAGAGACACACGACATCGCACAATACTTCGACACTCAAACAACTAAAAGCTGGATTAGATGCACTAGCAAACAACAATATTGCAAAAACAATAAATCTTCGTAATTCAATGGAAAAACATAGCCTTGATCGTTATATTTTGACATGGGCGCTAGGACTATCAAAGCAAAATAATATACCAAGCTCTGAAATATCTAATGCAATTAACATGCTAAAAGGATGGCCTGGTATAGAAACGATGCAACGCAATGCTGAACGTGCTTTTCTTAACGAAACCAATATCACACACGCCATTATCCAAAAATTTTCTCATCATCCCCCCCTTACAGCACAAGGCATGGCTCTCTTTGCTAAAGCACTCATTGCAACGGGACAAATCACCCGTGCTCAACACATTATTGCACCATGGTGGCATAAAACACGGCTTAATGCACAAGAAGAAGTATTTGTTCTTAAAAATGCAAGTGCTGCCTTAAAACCTATTGATCATTTAAAACGCATGCAGTTTATGTTGTATGCACATCGTTTTGATTCAGCGGCACGCGTTGCAAAATTAGCCCATGCTCAATCTCTTTTTGATGCTTTTGTGGCGGTTGAAAAAAATGATCCTAGCGCAACACAAAAATTAAAAGCTTTAGAAAGAGTATGGAAAAAAGATCCTCTCTTCCAGTTTGCTCGAATGCGCCATCTGCGGCGAACAGAACAATATGATGCAGCCGCAACACTCATGATGAAAACATCACAAGATGCATTCCATCTTATGAACCCTCAATCATTGTGGAAAGAGCAACGCGCCCTTTCTCGTGAAATGCTTGATTTAAACAAACCCCAAATAGCTTATCAACTCGTTGCAAGGCACACCGGTATGACATCTGCATTAGCCGTCGATGCTGAATTTCACGCAGGATGGTATGCACTACGGTTTCTTCATAACCCTAAGTTGGCAATGCAACATTTTTCACGCATTCCTCAACTCTCCTCTTTACCTTTTGCTGCATCACGTGGATATTACTGGATGGGACGAACAGCAGAAACGCTAGGAGAACATAAAAATGCCCAGCTGTACTTTCATCGCGCCGCTCATTTTGGCGCAACGTATTATGGTCAATTAGCCGCTGCGCGACTCAACCAAAAAAAAATTAATATCTCTTTTCCTAAACCAACAATCGCTGAGCGACAACATTTTAGTGCACGAAAAGCGATCAAAGCAATTCAACGTCTTGAAGAAGCTGGATATGCTGAGTTTGCTAAAGTTTTTTATAGAGAACTCGGAAAAAAAATAGAAAGCCCCGGTGAATTAGCTCTTCTGGCTGTTATGGCAGAAAAAAATGGTGACTATTATACCAGCCTCAGAATCGGAAAAATGGCTGCTTTCCTAGGAAAAAATGTCGGAGCACTCTCTCATCCTCTGGGAGCTATACCAGACTCTGCTCATATTTCTGTAGAAGAAAAATCGCTTATCTATGCCATTGCACACAAAGAAAGCGAATTTAATCCAACAGCCATATCACAAGCAGGTGCACAAGGGATACTCCAATTGCTTCCTACAACTGCAGAAGCACTAGCAAAAAAATACTCAATCGCATGGTCTCCTAAAAGATTTAGCAGTGATGCGCGTTATAATGTGACATTAGGCACCCATTTTCTCAATGAACAATTGGAACGTTTTAATGGATCCTATATACTAACTCTTATTGGCTATAATGCAGGCCCCCGCCGTGTCAATGAATGGATCAAGCGCTATGGCGATCCTCGAGGACAACCTCTCGATAACGTCATCGATTGGATTGAACGTATCCCTTATACAGAAACACGGAATTACGTGATGTGTGTCATGGAAAATTACGGTGTTTACAAAGCGAGACTCACTGGGAAAATAGATATAAAAACCGACTTGCTTTCTGGTCGACGGAAATAATATGCCTGAACTTCCCAAGTAGCATTTGAAAGGGTTCATAAGAAGTGTTTTTATTCCTTTTTAAATAGTACCCACATACCAACCTTCTTAGGACGTATAAGAAAGTAATTTTAATTGATTCAGTATTCATAAATTCGAAATGAGAAAACCCTATACTATTTGGGTCTTTTATTTCAAATACAAAATGATGAATTATCATTATAAATCAACAGGTAGTACAAATAATTCATTTCTTCTCAACATAGATGACAATATCATAGAGATTACAAATATAAGAGAAGAGTAAAACAAATAGCTCATCCTTTTACTGTTGCTTATTAGTCAATATTCAAATCTTGTGAAACAGCTTATTTTAAGACTATTTTTTCTGCTTACAATATTTCTATACCCAATAGGGGCGCATTATTGTGTATATCGTTTAGATTATCTCTGATAACAGAAAGAGAGACTCATTGAGTTAGAAAGCCTTAAAGACAAATAATTCTCTTCTGCCCCTTCCCTTTTCATTCGGTTTTACGACTTTTAAATATGTCAATATCTTTTAATAATGAAGATGAATCTTTGCTTTTTTCTCATTTTTACATATAAGCTCACATCCTTTACACAAAACAGAGCATCCCCAAATAGTATGTTTTTCTTATTTATATTATTGTTTTATTTTAATGTTTCTAAGTCCATTTCACAACGGTGTATCTGAAAAGTACTTACGAAAATCTTCTCACGAATGGTATAAAAATCGATTAGACCTTTAATTAATAAAAGCTATAGCTCTATCATCCCTTAACTCTCAATGTTGCAAAAGCCCTTTCATTTAGAGCACTCATAAGAAGTATGTTCACTGCTTTTTAGAAGTTTTTTGTCCATGCTCCTCCTCAACTTGTATCATAAGTAAGCGGATGGTTTTGATTGATTCAACATCAAAAAAATTCGAATAAATTATATTTGAACTTTCATCAAAATTATAAACAATCATTATAAATCAATATATTATAAGAAAATCGCCCCGTATAAAAAATCAGCTAAATATTAGGGATACTCTAATTGTTTTATTCACTTTTGATGGTGGTGGTGGTGGAAAAGAACCAACACGTCGAAGAGCTGCCATCGCTAATCGATCAAGCTCCGGATCACCAGCAGAGACTGCTACACGACTAGAAAAAATACTCCCCTGCTCATGCACCATAAATTCTAACTTCACCGTTCCTTTTGTACGATTGGTGCGCTGTCCCACAATATAATTTTTTTGCCTTTCTAATTGTGATTGTACCTTTGCTAACCACTCCATTAACAACATATCTTCAAGCCCTGCTGTACCGCCGCCCTTGTTGATGGAAGAAGAACGTACCGCCTTTGCATTGGAGCGCTTTACTACAGCCTTTGGCATCGATATTGTTTTTTTGATAAACGCTTTATGCTCCACTTTTTGAGGTAGGGGTTCTTCCAAAGGCTTTAAGTCATCTTGTTCTACTATATGCTGAGGTTCTTCCGATTGAACTTCATCCACGGATTCCAATCCTTCTGACTCCTGCTCTAGGAGATCAGACTGTAATACTTCTTGCTCTGTATTAATATCCGACTCTCTATGAATATCTGGCAAGTCTGTATCAACATCCGGATATACAGTTTCTTGCACAAAAGTCAGCATAATCTCCGATGAGAGCAAGCCATTACTTATACCAGTACTTTGAAAATAAAACTGTGCTGCCAATAATACATGCAAAAAGAAAGCCCCAATAAATGCACCAATCCAAAGAGTTAATAATTGTTTCGTATTTGCAAAATTCATCGTTTATTCTGCCACTATTTTAAGCTTAATATTGGTGTTCAATCTCATTAAAACAGGCTATTTTGAAATTGCAACTTTTTTCTTGACTGATTTTGTCATGTTTAATATGGTCTTCTAATGATTTTGTGCCGTTGTCAAAATCATTCCTACTTGGCTGGCAAGTTTTAATCAGTGAGTCCAGCCTTTTTGTATTAAAAAAATTTCAAAACAGAGAGGGGATGTTTAAAAGGGTTATGATGTGTTATGCAAATAAGACGAAAAAATATCTATAAAAGCTGTGTAATTTTAAGTGCATTATCGGTCTGTATACCTTCATTTGTTTTTGCACAAAATAAAGATGGAAGTGCTGTCACTGAACTTAAACCAATCCTTATTAAAGGAAAAAAAATAGAAGATGCTTCAAATTCAATAACCATTCTGACTGATCGTAAGACCAACAAGAATATTGATGAAAGACAAATAACTGATGTTTATGATGTGAGTCGTCTTAATCCTTCCGTATCCTATAACTCAGAAAATAACAGTTTCGTTATTCGGGGTTTAGATGCAAACCGTGTTCTTACGACAATGGATGGTATTTCTCTTCCATGGTTTAATGATATATTCCGTGGTGGAGGTGGAAACACAACTTTTGATTTCAATGCTCTTTCTACGTTTGATACTATTCAAGGATCAGATTCTAGTCTTTATGGTTCTGGCGCCTTAGGGGGAATCATTGCGTTGCGTACCCTTGATCCTGAAGACCTGATCGTGGAAGAAAAGAATTGGGGAAGCCTTATAAAAGGTGGTTATAATTCTGTTGATAACAGCTGGCGCATCGATCAAGCTTTTGCTGTGCGTAATTACCGGACATTTTTACTTTTTCAAGGATCTTATGTAGAAGGTCATGAGCGCAAAAATATGGGAACAGTAGAAGGGTATGAGGAACGCACGCGCAAAAACCCTTCTCACTTTGATAAAAATAACTTGCTTTTTAAAATTCATCAATATTTGAGTGATAATCACCGCCTTGGTTTTACCGCAGAGCGTTTTGGTCATAATAGTAACACACATGAATTAAATTCGTCTAAAAGATACGCTCCAGGTTCCGTTTATGAGCAGGATAATAAACTTCGTGAGCGTTTTTCTCTTTCTTATAATTATAATGGTAATGGTGATGCAGTTCTTGATGCGTTTAATGGGCAGCTTTATTGGCAAAGGCAATCAAGTCGTTACGTTATGACAGGCGTTCGTGTTTCAGCCCCCAAAGGGGATTATTTGAGAGATAATTTCTTGCGTAATATCAATTATGGTTTCAATGCTGATGCCCTTAAAAAAGTGGATTTTGGCACTATAAACCATACGTTAAAGTTTGTAATGAATGTTTCGTCATCTAAATTTCATCACTATTTGTTAGGTAAAGACAATTGTCATATAAAAGAATACGCTCGAGGATGTCTTTTTGTTCCTGCTAATCGATCAGATTCGCCAGACACAAATGGTTACAATTTAGGTTTTGTTTTTGAAGATGAAATTGGGTTGGTTGATGATCGTTTTCGTGTAACACCGGGAATCCGGTATGATTGGTACAAATATGTTCCTCAGAAAACACCTTCTTATGAGAAAGCTCTGATTTCTGATAAATTCCCTCCAGAAAGAAGTGGTTCACGCTTTTCTCCTAAATTACGCGTGGAGTGGGATGTTCGTAATCAAGTAACGCTCTATGCTCAGTGGGCACAGGCTTTTCGTGCACCACGTATTTCAGAACTTTACGTCTCTTATATCAAACCTTCTGCTTATTACGTGAAAGGGAATCCTGATCTTCAACCAGAAACAAGCAATGGGTATGATGTTGGTTTACGGTATGGAAATGTAAATTTCGGTGGTTCCTTCAATGCCTTTTTTAATCAATATAAGAATTTCATAGATACTGAGGATAGAGGGCCATCAGAGGAATTTAGATTTGCGCGTCGGCATTATATGAATCGTTTTCACGTGCAAATTTTTGGTGTTGAGACAAAAGCCCATTTAGTTCTTAAAAACGGTTTTCATAGCAATGTTGCTCTTGCTTATTCACAAGGAAAAGATCTTGATAAAAAGGAGTATCTTAACTCAATTCCTCCTTTGAAAGCAATTATCGGATTAGGATATGCAAAAGAGGTTTGGGGAAGCGATATTATCCTTACTTTGGCAGCTAAACGTGATAAAGTAGCCGGAGAATCTGATTACCAAAAAATTCCAGGATATCATGTCGTTGATATGACAGGGTGGTGGAAACCATTCGGTGAAACAGGACCTATTCTAAGAGCCGGTGTTTATAATCTTTTCAATACAAAATATTGGAATGTATCTGAACTTCCTTCAGGTAAAAGTTCAACACCAAAAGACTATTATAGCCAGCCTGGTCGTAACTTTAAGGTGTCGTTTGTACAAAAGTTTTAGTCACTTCTGTTAATTATTCGGTCAATAAAATCATATTGATAAAAGGATTAATTATTGTGTTTCTATTTTCAACATCTTTAAAATTACAAAGATTTGGTAGAAAAGTTTTAATTCTTTCTGTTTTATCGTTTTTTGATTGCTCAGCTGTTGGCGATAGAGTGTTATTTTGTGATAGATTGAACTCTTAAAAGAATTTAATTTATTGCCTTGGAATTGTAAAATTTGAAAGTTAGTTTTTGAGTTAAGTAGCATAAGGTAAATTCATGGCACATACAGCTGAAATGATTCTTCGTTTACGTGAAGAAAAAAAAGAAATGCGAAACCGCGATTTTGCGGTTTCGATTGGTATATCTGAAGCGGAGCTTATTGCGGCTTATTGTACCATTGGAAAAGCAAAAAGGCTACAAACTGATGTTGCTACTCTCTTGGAAAATGCACCTCGACTTGGAACCGTCATGGTCTTAACTCGCAATAAATATGCTGTTCACGAAATAACGGGACGCTTTGAAAAAATTGTTCAAAACGAACATATTCCTATCACACTTGGTGAAATTGATTTGCGTATTTTTACAAAACAATGGAAGTTCGGTTTTGAATATGATGTCGTTATTCTTGGAAAACCTACAAAAAGTCTGCAATTCTTTGATCAACATGGCGTTGCTATCTTAAAGGTCTATTCTAAAGATATGACAAATATGGAAGAGTGGAATAAACTTGTTGAAAAGCTCCTTCTTGAAGATCAGTCTCCTGTTCTTAACATTCTTCCCGTTTCTCTCCCAACCCAGTATGACATAACAGAATTGGATATTGAGAGTTTTCGGGATCGTTGGCGGAAAATGACAGATGTACACCAACTTCACAAAATTATTTCCGAATTTAAAATTAATCGACATCATGCTGTAAAATATGTTGGTAATGAATTTGCCGATGAATTACAGGTAAATGCTGTTGAAATAATGCTTAACCAAGTCGCACAACAAGAACTGCCAATCATGTGTTTTGTTGGGAATAAAGGGTGTATTCAAATTTTTAGTGGGACTGTAAAAAATATTAAGCAAATGGGACCTTGGCTTAATGTTCTTGATCCAAGATTTGACCTTCATTTACTCACGTCTGGGATTTCTAGTGTATGGCATGTTCGCAAACCTACCCGTGATGGTTATGTCAGTTCACTTGAAGTTTTCGATAAAGATGATGAGATGGTTATTCAATTTTTTGGCGTACGCAAAGAGGGTCAAAAAGAACGTGAAGATTGGCGTTCTTTATTGAATAGTTTGCCATCATGCCAAGAAAACAGCAGTAACTAAGATAAGGTTAGACATGTTCATATCTCTTTTACATAGGTTATCAAACCTTTTTCTTATGTGTTTACTGCTCTCTCTTACTTGTTTTTCTAAACAAGTGATTGCTGAACCTGCAACGCGTTTTCCTGAAAATGCTCGAATTGTTTCTATCGGCGGAGCACTTACAGAAATTGTCTATGCATTGGGAGCCCAAGATCAACTTGTCGCCCGTGATAGTACAAGCGTCTACCCACAAGAAGCGCTCAAGCTTCCTGTGCTAGGATATATGCGTGCTCTTTCACCTGAGGGGGTTTTATCACTTGCTCCAGAGGGTATATTGCTTGTTGAAGGAAGTGGTCCCGCTTCAACAATTGATATTCTCAAAAAAACATCGATACCTCTGGTGATCATACCAGAAGACTACTCCCGTGAAAATGTGATAGAAAAGATTCGCCTCGTTGGTCAAGCCATTCATCGGGAAGTGCAAGCCGCAGCGTTAATTGAGAAATTGAAGCGTAATTTTTTAGACAACGATGCGCTTTTGGCGAAAGTAACAACACCAAAGCGTGTTCTTTTTGTTTTCTCTGTGCAAAATGGACGCGTCATGGCATCTGGAACAGGTACTGCAGCTGATAGTATGATCAAACTTTCAGGCGCTATCAATGCTATCACCGATTATAAAGGATATAAACTTCTCAACGGCGAAGCATTATTGAAATCAGATCCTGATGTTATTTTGCTTGTAAAACATGGTGCAAGATCAACCAGCATTGATAAGATTTTAGCCATACCGGCAATTCAAGCAACAACTGCAGCGAAAAATCATGCCATAAAACAGATGGATGCTATGTATTTTTTGGGATTTGGTCCACGTACTGCAGACGCATCAAGAGAGCTTATTGAGATACTTTATGGTGCACATCAAAACGGTAAGAGCTGATAAAAATGGTAGACGGTACATCCAGGATGCATTTACCTAAAGAAAAAGAAGGTAAAAAAATAAACCGTTCAAAGCAGGGGAAGATTTTATTATTAAGCTTAATAATATTCCTTATTTTCAGTATTTTTGGTGGGCTCTTGAATGGTGCAGCAAAGGTTTCTTTCGTTGATCTCCTCCATGTGATGCTTACACAAGATTTTTCGGTAAGTAGTAAAACGCGTGATTACCTCGTGCTCATCGACATAAGGCTTCCCCGTGTTATCTTGGGATTATTGATTGGAGCAGCTTTAGCTGTCTCCGGTGTTCTTATGCAAGGGCTTTTTCGTAATCCTCTTGCAGATCCCGGAATTGTAGGTGTATCAGCAGGTGCTGGACTTGGAGCAGTCTTAGCAATTGTTGTCGGCATTGCTTTTCCTGTTTCATTTGCACCTTTTCTAGAGCCTTATAAAGTTATCATAGGTGCTTTTTTTGGTGGACTTTTATCAACGATTATTCTCTACATAATAGCAACACATAACAGCTTTACCTCTATTGCAACCATGCTGCTTGCTGGTATTGCTCTTGGTGCATTAAGTAGTGCTGTTGTCGGAACATTGATTTTTGTCGCAAATGACCAACAACTGCGTGATATCACTTTTTGGAGTCTGGGCTCTCTTGCGGGCGCTACATGGTTGAAAGTATGGCTCGTTCTCCCTTTTATCGTTATTGGTCTTCTTTTCTCTCCCTTTTTATCACGAGCACTTAATGCCCTTGCTCTTGGAGAAGCTGTTGCTGGCCATATTGGTTTCCATATTCAACGCGTCAAAAATATTTCTATTCCCCTTGTTGCTCTTATGTGTGGTAGTGCTGTTGCTGTCAGTGGTGGTATTGGTTTTATTGGTATTATTGTTCCTCATATTTTACGTCAGCTCATAGGTCCTGATCATCGCTATCTCATTCCTTGCTCTGCTCTCTTGGGAGCAGCATTACTTATTTTTGCTGATATGTTTGCACGCTTAATTGTTGCCCCCGCAGAATTGCCGATTGGGATTGTAACAGCACTTTTTGGTGCACCTTTCTTTCTATGGATCCTTATATGCAAACGAGGAACAGACTTTTCATGATTGAAGCGACAAATATTTGTGTTCAGCGCGGAAAAAAACAGATTCTTAAACACATTAATCTTCAAGCTAAAAGTGGTGCTTTTACCATTATTATTGGCCCTAATGGATCAGGAAAAAGTACTTTTATCAAAGCTCTGAGTGGTGAAATTCCTTACAGTGGAAAAATAACTTTAAATGGTTATAATGTATGCCAAACAAAAACTCATGTAATGGCAAAAATGCGCGCTGTACTACCACAATCAACAACGCTCGTATTTCCGTTCTTAGTCCATGAAGTTGTAGGGCTTGGCCTTTCTGTAAACCAATTTAGCACTGCCAAAGCCGAATTGCAAAATCTTATCCAGAAAGCTTTAGATCGCGTTGACCTTTCTGATTATGGTAACCTATATTATCACCAATTATCAGGTGGAGAACAAGCGCGCGTACAACTTGCTCGTGTTCTTTGCCAAATCTGGAAACCTGTTCATAATGGGGTTCCTCGCTGGATGATATTAGATGAACCTATTGCTAGCCTCGATATTCAACATCAAATCATCGTTATGGATATTGCTAAACAATTTGCTCATTCTGGTGGCGGCGTTCTCGCTGTTCTTCATGATCTCAATCTTGCAGCACATTATGCAGATAGCATGATCTTGCTAAAAGAAGGAGAGATTTATTGCGAAGGAAATGCGACTAATGTTTTGACAACACAAAATCTCCGCGATGTTTATCATTGTTCCTTAAACGTTTCTGAATTACCTAAAGAAGATATCCCATTTATACTCCCTCAAACAGCATCCTCTTATGAGATTTAGATCCTAAAGCAGTCAGCTTCAATCTAAAAATTAATGTACCTAGCACAATAAAGTACGCAAATATTCAAGATTCTATTTTATTTTTAATGAACTCCTTTCTATCATCTAACGTCTTCCGCTCGCATCAAAGATATTTTTGGAAAAGACTATCTGTTTAAAATCTTTCAAGATTTTACGTACTAAAAATATTTGAGATTTTGTTTTGCTATCATACTTTTATATAATGCAAGTTTATACGACATAAATATGTATTTTCCTCGCTATTTCTATCACTCTTGTCTTTAATAAAAATGATCCAGAAATACATACAAATACCTTTGTCATAATAATTACATGGATTATTTATATTTTCTAGGGACTAGATAAAAATTAAGTACCTCTTAACAATCTGTAAAAGATTTATTTGTTGCTTTAACGGCGTTATTTTTTCTCATAACATATATGCTTTTTCTTTATCTTTTTTTATATTGATTCTTTATCTATCTCTGTAGTCAATAAAAACATTAAATATAATCATATTTTTATTTTTCTTCCTCTATTAGAAAAATTCTTTATTGGTACATCAAAAGAATTAAACTATTGAATAAAATATTTAAAATAAATTCAATAACGCTTCTTGTCGTCCTCTTAACGCAAAAATAATGCGTAATATAGGGATGAAAAGAAAGTATAACGATAATTTCACTCAAGGAGTATACAATTTACAAATATAACCTACATCATAGCATTGCAAAGAAATAAAATTGATAAAGAGATGAGAAATCTCTTTATGAGATCAATTCGCTGATACAAAGATATACTGTTTTTGTAATAAAACGCTACAAATGTTGCACTTTTTCATGCCTCAGATTGAGTAATTGTATCACTTTAGCCCCTATCAAAACACCTGATGAAAAGATATATCTCCAGATCATTTAATGGCAAATTTAAAATAATTTTTACATATTTTCTCTTCATAATCATACAATTATAATAAATTATATCCTTAACTCTTCCCCCCAATCATTTAAAATTATTTTTTAACTCTCTCAAGTATTGTATAAAGAGTATAGATTTCCTCTTCACATACATAAAAAATAACGCGGAATTGCTCCGCGTTAACAAAATTATCAAAGTGTATAGATTATTTATGAGCAGATCATACTCATGATTTTATAGCATAGACAACAGTTGCATTAACAGGGCGCGTTTCTGTTTCACCCGTATGGGAAAGAGTGATCTTGTGTGTATGTGCACCAGCAGAAGCTGTTGTCCCTTTCAGGGTCGCATTATAGGTATAATGATTTGGTAGTCTTCCAATATCACCAACGGGCCATCCTACTGTTTTATACTCAAAACTGTGTGCATGCTCGCCTGCTTCTTCAATGGTCCCAATATGCGTATGCGATCTTATGCTATCTTGTTGTTTATCTGCAAATTTTCTACCACCATCTAAACCACGGCCATCATCAAAGCCGCGTAAAAACATACCTCTAAAATCAGGAACTTTAAAAGTTCCATAGCTGTTTTTCCCCCATTTATCACCTATTGCCTTGAATAACTGCGGATAATCCTCACACTTATAGGACTTACCATCACATAAAAGCCAACCATTTGGCACACTTTGCATAGCAAATGTTGCAATGAATCCAGCAGGAAAATTTTCTATTTTTGGTGGTGTAGGATTTAATAAATACCACCCTTCATGCTCTTTTATTAAAACACCATTATTATATACCATTTCATAAATGCCACCTCTTTGCAGCTCTCCCCCTTCTAAGGGGATAACCCCCACATCAGTGGCTTTATAGATAAGCTTTTCTCCTATATTATTAACAGTTATTGTCGTCGTGCCAATATTTGTGCCACGAGCTTTAAAACGTATGATGATATCATTGTTGTATTTCTTTATTGGTGAAACTGTCTTTAAGGTAATTAATGTTGTTTTATCTTCCGCATTTACCATAAAGCTTGAGTCAATAGATCCACCATTATCTGCAAGATATTCTCGTACGCGCTGCATCATCGCCCGTGCACTATCATTAACAGAACTAGGCGGCTGTCCTTCTGCCCAATTAATGATACTATCTGAATAAGCATTTTCATCAGCCTTTAGAGACCAATCGTAAATATTAGACATTTTAAACCCCCATTATTTTCATAGTTTTTCTAACAACTTTTCGTTCTGTGCACTAAAATGTGCTGCCGCTGTTGATTGATACATCATAACCACTGCACCATCCTTATTTACGCATTTTATCTCTCTTCACTCCTTCCAATTTTATAACCTAAATTCACCAGACGCTTTTCATAACATTAGTATGAATTCTTTCTCTTCTAATGTATAATGTAACCACCTCATCTGATGTTACTTAATATCTTGTTTTGTTGTTTTGCTGTTGTTATATAATTATTTTTTAAATCTTGCATCTTGTTGCAAAATTTATAAATATTATTCAAATTTTTCCTTATTATGGATTTCATATAACCATTACTGAATGTAATAACTTATCATCCACATAGAAAGTTTCTGATTTAAACATTATCTTTTTTTATTTTTTTTCAATAGTTTAAATCTATCTCGTCGATATTTTATACCATATATTTTAAACAAAGAAATTCTATCTTTTGGCTATCATTTGTATTAAAACTTTAAAAATTAGCTTCAAATTTTTTACATGCTTCATTATCTTTTTATTCACACGCAGATACTTTGTTCTATTTTATTCAATTGATTTCTGAAATTGTGTCACAAAATTAGCACCAATGTTTTTTTGAATAAGCTTTTGTTCAATCTAAATGTATCATAGAAAATATATTCAATATGGACATTTGCTCCACACTTTCATTAAACTGGAAATAAAATACTTTGAAATATCAAATATCACACACCTTCACAAAATTTGAAGGTTGTATCCGATCCGGAAAAAATTAAAAAGCATAACCTAGCCCCTCCCCCAATCTTTATGAACAATATCCTTGTTGTTTAAACGCCCCATAACCAACTTTTCCCCTCCCACACTTAGCACATCTCCCTCTATATATTATTATATGTATATGTTTTTTGCAAGAGCAATAAATCATTCTAAACAACATCTTGCAATTATTGGTGTTCTTCTTAATTCAAGACAATATTATTTTTAATAATAAAGATTAGGTATTGTTTCCCGCTTTTGTTTATCGCATTCTTAATGGAAACATCCCCCTCATGAAGAATAGAATACCCCAAACAAAATATAATGATATTGCATATTACGCACTTTTTAAGAAATATTGCTCAAAATATACTCCTTTCATTTTACGACAGCGCACGTCAATGATACAATAGCAAGCCATTATAGATCATCAGCTTTAAGCTTTTGAAGATACAAGTGGAATCCATCATACATTTTGTTGGCCTCCACTTTTTGACAGCCTCACATCTTAGAATGTTCATTAAATGACATTTGGCTTCCTTTCTTCAAGTGTTTTGCCCCATACGCTCCCACTTATGACGTGCAAGGAAGTGTTTTTATATGAAAAGATATATGATGAGAGAATCTTATGGTATTCTGAGTTATTATTTTAATATGAAAAAAATCTCAATCAGAGCCATAAACTATCTACTTTTTCTCTGATAATCCGCTTTTAACTTTATTCTGGTTTATAAAAGCTTCAATATCATAGTTTATCACTTCATAATATCTATTTACACTCTTAAAAACACACCAAAATCGTTTAAAATATATTTTTATGATTGACAATATAGATATTTAAGCCAACCATATTCGTATTAACAAAAATACTTCAAGTGGGAGGAGGCATGCAAATATTAGAATAGATATTGTATCAGTTTTTCAAAATAACTTTTCTTGAGCTGTATTGGGTTTTCTTTGCTACAAAGCAATACTTACCCCTATTCACCCGAATGCTCGTGATTGATAATTTGAATACATCTCCATCATCGTAACTCCATTAACATCGCAACCTATTTTTGAACTCTGTGTCTATAAGGAAAAAGTTTGTGCAGAAAAATACTCCATCAATTAGTTGTAGCCCCTTTCCCGCTTCACGCAAAATTTATCAACAGAGCCTTCTCTTTTCTGATGTGCGCGTACCATTGCGTGAAATTTCACTGGCTGATGGCAGTAGTGAAAAACCTTTAAACGTCTACGATACTTCTGGCCCCTACACAGATAAAGATATGATCATTGATATTACAAAAGGCCTTCCGGCAATTAGCTTGCCTTGGCTCTCTAAGCGGGATGATACTGAAACTTATCCTGCACGATTAGTTAAACCTGAAGATAATGGATTGACTTCTGATAAAAACCTTACACCAGCCTTTAAGCAAAAACGTTCTATTTTACGAGCAAAAAATGGCAAAGCAATTACACAAATGGCTTACGCACGCGCAGGCATTATTACCGAAGAAATGGAATATGTGGCTATACGAGAAAATGAAGGATTAGTAGTAAAAGAACGGCAGAATGTACCATCAAATGAAACATTTGCTGGATCAATACCAGAAATTTATACTGCGGAATTTGTTCGCAATGAAATTGCTTGTGGACGCGCCATTATTCCACAAAACATTAATCATCCAGAGTGCGAACCTATGATTATTGGACGTAATTTTCGTGTTAAAATTAATGCCAATATTGGAAATTCAGCAGTAACTTCATCTATGGAAGAAGAAGTTGATAAAATGGTTTGGGCCATTCGCTGGGGAGCAGATACAGTTATGGATCTTTCTACAGGACGAAATATTCACAATATTCGTGAATGGATTATCCGAAATTCTCCTGTGCCCATCGGAACAGTTCCTCTTTATCAAGCACTCGAAAAAGTACAGGGTATTGCCGAAAACTTAACATGGGATATTTTTCGTGATACCCTTATTGAGCAAGCAGAACAAGGTGTTGATTATTTTACCATTCATGCAGGATTAAGACTACCTTTTATCCCTTTGACCGTTGATCGGGTAACAGGTATTGTTTCACGAGGCGGTTCTATTATGGCAAAATGGTGTCTCCATCATCATAAAGAAAGTTTTCTCTATGAACATTTTGATGAAATTTGTGATATTGCACGCACGTATGACATCTCTCTTTCATTGGGGGATGGATTACGCCCTGGCTCTATTGCCGATGCCAATGATGAAGCCCAATTTGCAGAGCTTAAAACCTTGGGAGAATTGACAAAAGTTGCTTGGAAAAAAGATGTACAAGTTATGATTGAAGGTCCTGGGCATGTCCCAATGCACAAAATTAAAGAAAATATGGAGCAACAATTAGATCTTTGTCATGAGGCGCCTTTTTATACTTTGGGACCTCTTACAACGGACATTGCTCCTGGTTATGACCATATTACATCAGCAATTGGTGCCGCTATGATTGGATGGTTTGGAACTGCTATGTTGTGTTATGTAACACCTAAAGAACACCTAGGACTCCCCGATAGGAATGACGTAAAAACTGGTGTGATCACTTATAAAATTGCTGCTCATGCCGCTGACCTTGCTAAAGGTTTACCTAGAGCACAATTGCGCGATAATGCTCTTTCGCGTGCACGATTTGATTTTAGATGGCATGATCAATTTAACCTTTCTCTTGATCCAGAAACAGCCTGTGCCTTTCACGATGAGACAATGCCTAAAGAAGCCCATAAATTAGTGCATTTTTGTTCCATGTGTGGACCAAAATTCTGTTCTATGCGTATTTCCCATGATATTCGTGAGGCAGCTGCAATAAGAAAAACAAAAGGGGAAGGTATGATCGCCATGGCCGAAAAATATCAGAAAAATGGTGACCTTTATATGGAAATTGTTCCTCCTCAAAAAAAGAAAGTAAATAGTTGAAGAACATTCTTATCAAAGGTGCAGGTGTAGGCGGCTTAACAGCTGCCTTTATGTTACAGCAAAAAGGTGCTTCTGTTACTGTATCAGCCCCCCCTCATTCACCTATAGGAAGTGCTAGTTGGTATGCAGGAGGAATGCTCGCACCTTACTGTGAAAGGGAAAGTGCAGAACAAATTGTTGAAGATCTTGGTGTACAAGCTATACAATGGTGGCGTAAAACGCTCCCTAACCTTGTCATACAAAAAGGCACTTTAGTGGTTGCACCTACACGAGATAGAGGAGAGCTCGAACGATTTTCTGTACGTACGCATAATCACAAAACTATAGATAATACAGAAATAGCTCATCTTGAACCAGATCTTGCTGAACGTTTTAACTGTGCGCTCTTTTATGAAAATGAAGCCCATATTGATCCTCGCAAAGCACTTATGGCTTTAAAAGAAAAGCTTCTCAACAATGGAGCCTGTTTTGTTGATGTAGAGAAGGCTGAAAAAAATTTTGATATTGTTATTGATGCGACAGGAATAGGACGTTTAGGAAAAGATAAAAATATACGGGGTGTACGTGGTGAAATGCTACTCTTGCGGAGTACAGAAATTAAAATTTCCCGCCCAATTCGTCTTCTTCATCCACGATTTCCACTTTATGTTGTTCCACGACAGAATGATATTTTCATGATTGGCGCAACGATGATTGAAAGTGACTTTGATGGTGCAATCTCTGTAAGATCAATGATGGAATTGCTCAACGCGGCCTATACATTGCACCCTGCTTTTGCCGAAGCAGAAATTGTTGAATCCGGCATTGGTATTCGTCCAGCTTATCCTGATAACTTCCCTTCTGTATGCAAATATGGTAACCATATCTCTATTAATGGATTTTATAGACATGGTTTTCTTTTGTCTCCAGAAATGGCAAAACGAGCAGTGAAATTGGCATTGGAATAAAGCATGCAAATATTTGTTAATGGTGAAACACTTCAAACAGAAGCTCCTTTTCTTAGTCTCTTGCTTGTGGAATTGGGGTATGAAGGAAATTGGCTAGCAACTGCTGTTAATGCTGAAGTTGTTCCTGTAGATGCGCGAGACCAATTTATTTTGCATGAAGGAGATAAAGTGGAAATTTTAAGCCCAATGCAAGGTGGTTAATTATGTTGAATCTTTATGGACGACAATTCACCTCTCGTCTTATGTTAGGTACAGCGCAATATCCTTCTCCTGTCATCCTTCGTGATGCTATTCATAAATCCAATACAGAAATTGTAACCGTTTCATTACGTCGAGAAAGCGCAGGTGGAAAACAAGGAGGGCAGTTTTGGCAATTTCTTCAAGATCTTGGGGTAACAGTGCTTCCTAATACTGCTGGTTGTTATACTGTTAAAGAGGCCGTAACCACAGCGCAATTAGCAAGAGATCTTTTTAAAACAGCTTGGATTAAACTCGAAATTATCGGTAATTCAGACACCTTACAGCCAAATATTTTTTCCTTAATCGAAGCTGCTCAAATTTTAAACAATGAAGGTTTTAAAATTTTTGCCTATACAACGGATGATCTCATTGTTGCTGAAAAACTTTTCGACATTGGTTGCCGTGTTATTATGCCTTGGTGTGCTCCTATTGGTTCTGCCAAAGGACCTCATAATACTGATGGATTGCGTTCTATCCGTGCTTACCTTCCTGATGCTACTCTTGTTATTGATGCCGGCATTGGACGCCCATCCCATGCCGCCATTGCGATGGAACTAGGTTATGATGCAGTACTGCTTAATACCGCAGTTGCTAAAGCAGCTGATCCTGTTTTGATGGCTGAGGCCTTTTCCAAAGCTATTCAGGCAGGGCGTATGGGGTATAAAGCTGGCATGATCGAAGCACGCAATGTAGCAGTCCCTTCAACACCAATCATTGGAAAAGCGGTATTTTCATGAAACTGGATCCTTTTTACCTCATCGTTGATAACGCTGATTGGATTGAACGTTTGCTTCCTCTTGGTATCAAGCTCGTACAATTGCGTATGAAACATGAAAATCAACAAATAATCCGTCAACATATTAAGCGTGCAAAAAACATATGCAATAAATTGGGAACACAATTAATTATTAATGATCATTGGGAAATAGCAATTGATGAAAAGTGTAATTTTATTCATCTGGGACAAGAAGACCTGAGCAATGCTGATCTTCACGCAATTCGTAAAAGTGGTATAAAAGTTGGTCTTAGTACACATGATGAACATGAATTGGATATCGCACTCTCTGCTAATCCTGAGTATATTGCACTTGGTCCTATTTATCCGACAATCTTAAAAAAAATGAAATGGATGCCACAAGGACTAGAGAAAATCAAACAATGGAGAAAACGGATTGGTGCTTTACCTTTAGTGGGTATTGGTGGGTTAACACCAGAACGTGCAGTTAGTGTTTTAAATGCAGGAGCAAATAGTGCTGCTGTTGTGACTGATATTATCCTCCATAAAAAACCTGAAGAGCGTGTACAGCAGTGGATAAAAGTGACACAAACATGGCGTTGACACCTTCCATTCTTATTGTTGCAGGCACTGATCCAACAGGAGGTGCCGGTATTGTTCGTGATATAGAAACCTCTGCACATTTTCAAATAAAAGCAAATTTAGCAATTACTTGTGTTAACGTACAAGATGATAATCGCGTTGTCGAAATCATTCCAATGTGTGGAGACCTCGTCGCTGCGCAAATGCGTGCTGCTCTAGAAGCAAATCCAATAAGCGCAATAAAAATTGGTATGACGGGGACAAAAGCAATTATAGCAGCAATCTGTAACGTACTCAAAGACTATCCCCATGTTCCAGTTGTTTTGGACCCTGTACTTGTCGCTTCATCAGGAGGAAAACTAATAACAGAAACAATCATCGACACTATGATCGATAAACTGCTTCCTCATGTTGATCTTTTAACACCGAATAGAGAAGAACTCGCTCTTCTTAGCCAAAGTCCATTGGCATCTAATGATAAGCAAGCAATACAACAAGCAAAAAAACTTTTGTCATTGGGAGCTCGCTCTATCTTAGTAAAAGGCGGACATGCGGAGGGTCCTCTTGCAATTGATAGCTTCATTGACAAAATTGAAGTCATCAATATTTCTACTCCACGTTTAAAAGGAACAATGCGTGGAACAGGTTGCATTCTATCAAGCGCTATTGCAGCGCATTTGGCACTCAATGAACCTCTCATTTCAGCTGTAAAAAAAGCAAAAGAATATATCCACACATTGCTTTTAACCCATTGTGAAAACTGTTTGTAACGTCTTAGTGTTTTCTCATATAAAAGTAATAATTATATATTTCAATTAATATATTTAATTTATTTAATAAAATCTATTAAATAAATATAATAATAAAAAATTATACTTAATTTTTTAAATAAAATACTACAAAATTCACTTTCACTAAGTATTAAATATAGAATATAATGATAAAAAATATTATCACGCCACTTGCATTCAGTAAAAAATTCTTTTATTATGAGTGAGTTTATTTTGTTTAAAAAGTTGAAATAGCGCAATTTAAACAAATTATACATTTAAAGATGCATATAATCGCGAAAACTCGCATTTTACGATTTGCCTTTTTTGTGAAAAGAGAGAATCCTATCAGCATTCTTATACATTAATGGCTAGCGAATACGTTTATAAAACTTGAAGGATAATTTTGTTTGATCTATAATCCCTAGATCATTAGAAAAAGTAAAATGTTAAATCAAACGCCGCACTCGATTTCCTATGAAGAACTCTTAAACTTTTATAAAGAAAGTGGTGCGGATGCCGTTCTGACAGACTTCCCTATTGATCGTTTTAAGCAGTCTGCTTATTCAGAGAGAAAATTAACGCCTGTTGTTAACATTTCTGGTAATCAACAAACATCTGCCAAAACATCTCCAAGCGTAAAATTAGATAATCATCCACTGTATAATTCTAGTCCTATACAAAACGAATCCGCTGCTATAGAGAGTGCAAAAAGTGCAAAGACACTTGATGAATTAAAATCTGCCCTCCTTGCATTTAATGGCTGTTCACTAAAATTGACAGCAAAAAATACCTGTTTTTCAGATGGAACAGCAGGAAGTCCCCTAATGCTCATAGGTGAAGCACCAGGACGAGAAGAGGATATACAAGGAATTCCTTTTGTGGGAAAAGCAGGGATGTTACTTAATAAAATTCTCGCATCAATTGGCTTAGCAAGAAATAATGTTTACATTGCCAACACTATTCCTTGGCGTCCACCAGGAAATCGTACACCAACACCAAGAGAAGTGGCATTGTGCCGCCCTTTTATTGAACGACACATTTATTTAGCACGTCCTCGTGTTCTTATAGCACTGGGAGGCGTTGCTGCACAGTTTCTTACCGGATCTCAAAATGGAATTATCCGAACAAGAGGGAAATGGCATATCTATGAAAGCGAAGATAATATAAAAATACCTGTTATGCCAACTTTCCACCCAGCTTACCTTCTTAGAACCCCTAGTCAAAAGAAGCTTACATGGATAGACTTCTTAGAAGTAAAAAATCGCCTCGACAGCCTTTTGTAATTCTTTAATCCTATCTTGCTTCTAAAATTAAAACACCCTTCTTTAACTCTTAAAATACTAATGGGAAAAAACTATGAAACAGCCAATAACATCTATTTATCGTTTGGAAGATTACCAACCAACTCCTTACGCTATCCCTAAAACACACCTTTCTTTCCAATTGGCACCAACAAAAACCTATGTTACAGCCATATTGTTTATTGAGCCCCGTCACGATACAAAAGAATTAACACCTCTCGTTCTTTCTGGTGATGGTCTTACTTTAATTTCCGTTTCTATTAATGATGAGATATTAGCCCCAAACACTTATAGAGTGACGCCTTCACGTTTAGAAATTACAACGCCACCAACGGCTCCTTTTACTTTGAAAATGGTCACGGAACTGAATCCAGAAAGCAATCGCCAACTTATGGGGCTTTATCTTTCAAATGGTGTTTATTGCACACAATGCGAATCGGAAGGTTTTCGTCGTATCACTTATTTTTACGACCGCCCAGATGTTCTTTCTACCTATAGAGTAAAAATTGAAGCAGATACCCAAACAATCCCAATCTTGCTTTCAAACGGTAATCTCGTGGGAACAGGAACTTTAGAGAATAATCGTCATTTTGCTATTTGGGAAGATCCTTATCCCAAGCCATCTTATCTCTTTGCTTTAGTAGGTGGAGATCTTGATAAGTTAGAAGACCATTTTACAACTGTATCTGGACGACGTATCGAGCTTGGTATCTATGTAGAAAAAGGAAAAACCGAACGCGCAACCTATGCAATGGATGCTCTTAAACGTTCCATGCGTTGGGATGAACAATGTTTCGGACGCGAATATGATCTTGATGTTTTCAATATTGTTGCTGTGTCCGACTTTAACATGGGAGCAATGGAAAACAAAGGCCTTAACGTTTTTAATGATAAATATGTTCTTGTCGATCCTGAAACAGCAACCGATCAGGATTATAGAAATGTTGAACGTGTCATTGCCCATGAATATTTCCATAATTGGAGCGGTAATCGTGTTACCTGTCGCGATTGGTTTCAACTCTGTTTAAAAGAAGGATTCACTGTTTATCGTGATCAGGAATTTTCATCAGATCAAAATATACGCAGCCTACAGCGAATTGAAAATGTAAAAGCATTAAAAGCGACGCAATTTACAGAAGACGCAGGACCTCTTGCGCATCCTGTACGTCCTCGTCAATATAGCCAAATTAATAATTTTTACACCACAACTGTTTATGAAAAAGGTGCTGAAGTTGTTCGCATGATACGAACTATTTTAGGTCCTACTCTGTTTCGTAAAGGCACTGATCTTTATTTTCAACGTCATGATGGACAAGCTTGTACAATTGAAGATTTTATTACCTGTTTTGCTGAAGTGTCTGGTCAAGACTTCTCCCAATTCATGCTATGGTATGAACAGGCAGGAACACCCAATGTAGAAATCGATAGTCATTATAGCGATGGTGTTTTAACAATTCATACAAAGCAACATATTCCCGCAACCCCACAACAAAATACAAAAAAGCCTATGCTTATCCCTATCGTATTTGGCTTGTTAGGACCTAACGGAGAAAACCTCGCTTATGAAGCGGATACAGATATTCAATCAGACGTTATGCTTTTATCCAAGGAAAGCCAAACGTTTACATTAAAAGGACTGCGTGAAAAACCCGTTTTATCACTGCTGCGAGACTTTTCTGCACCAATCATTCTACACACGCCATTTAATGAAAGTGAACTTATTTTTCTTGCACAACATGATGACAATCACCTTAATCGCTGGCAATCTCTTAATCATTTAATGACGCAAGCTTTGCTTCAAAGCATTCAAGATAAAACACAAGCAGCAAAAGAAACAATCTCCTCTGCTTTGCTAAACCTGATTGAAACAATCATAACAGATGAAACCTTAGAGCCTGAATTTCGTGCCTTCTGTTTAAATTTACCTAGTGAAGTTGAGCTTGCTCATACAATCGGTAAAAATATTGATCCAGATCGTATTCATTACGTGCGCAATCAGTTTCTCGCTTCACTTGCACAAACACATCAAAAACTCTTAACAAAATTTTATGAACAAATGCAAACCCAAGAACCCTATTCACCAGACACTGTACAAGCCGGAAAGCGAGCATTCAAGAACATACTATTGGATTATCTTTCCATTTCTGAGAACAATCCAAATCGTGCGGCGACACAGTATGCAACAGCTGATAATATGACTGACCGAATGGCGAGTATTGCTGTTCTCGTGAAGCGTTTTAATGAAAGTGAGCAGGCACAAAATGCCTTAAATGATTTTGAAAACCGCTATCGACATGACCCTTTGGTTATGGATAAATGGTTTTCTATTCAAGCAATGGTTGCTGGCACATCAACACTCGAAAATGTTCAAAAGCTCATGCAACACCCGCTATTTTCAAAGGATAATCCTAATCGTGTACGATCTCTGATCGGTATCTTTGCCTCTAACAACCTAACAGGCTTTAACAGAGTTGATGGTGCCTCCTATGATTTTCTTTGCCAAATCATTTTAGAAATTGACAAAAAAAATCCACAGCTTGCTTCACGATTATTAACAACTTTGCGCTCTTGGCGACAATTAGAACCCATTCGGCAACAAAAACTTGAAACGGCATTAAAAACGATTGCTGCCGCACCAAAATTATCAAGCGATGTTTCTGATATCATCAATCGTCTACTCACTTGAAACAAAAAAACATTTTAAATCAATATACTATAATATTTTTAAAAATAAACTCTACAAGCTACTTTGATCATCATTAAACCTATAAACAGGCAATCTAAGCCTGTTTATAGGCCATGTTTAAAATGCCTTTTCCTTTTCATATTCCAAATTCATAAAAGTAAAATACTTTTTTTTAAAAAAAGACTGGACAGAAGACTCCTGTTTTGATTCATTGCACTCTCATGGGGTTATTAATGAATATCGAAGCAGTTTTTAAATCACATTATTCCGGAATTAAAGGAACAAGAGATGGCTAAATTGGACGCATATAATGCGCCAACGGAGATATATGCTGATTCAAAATCGAGCGCTCAAAGCCATAAAGCGCAGACAAAGCGTATTCATCTGTTTTCTGGCTCTACCTATCAAAAGCTTCTCTTTATTGAACCTTGGTTGCGACGCTCACTTCCATTTGTCATTGTGGCATTTCTTATTGCGCTTGCAGCAATCCGTTTCGTATCAATCTATGATTGGCGCAACACAATTGATAAAAACACGCATTCTACCATCACTCTCTTAGCTTCTCATATTACCAATACAATCGACCGTGACTTACTTGCCGCCACTCGACAAGGAAAAGCTGCTGCTCTTTCTCATAATCATTTACAAAATATCCTAACCAATTTTCGTAACAAAGGTTTTATAAAAACCAGCGCTGTTATTGCTATTGTCGATCAAAAAGGCAATGTCCTAGCTTCATCAAGTTCCGAGATTGTCTTAGGAAAACCCTTACAGGATTTTACCTCTGAAAGCATTACTTTACAAGCTCTAGGAAAACATGCTGGAATCATGAAAATTACAATAGAAAAAGATATTCCTGCTCTTGCTTCCTTTGAGCAAACAGAAAATGGACAATATGGGGTATTCATCAGTGAAAAAATGCAACATATTTACATGGAATGGCGGAAAGCTCTCTCGTTAAATATAACCATGTTCATTGGAACTAGTGGCGTTATCCTCGCTCTTCTTTATGCTTATTATAACCAAATTGTACGAGCACGCAAAACAGATCTTGTTTCAGAAAAAATTCAAAACCGTATTGATATGGCAATGATGCGTGGACGCTGTGGACTATGGGATTGGAATATGGCCAGTGGACGCGTCTACTGGTCACGAGCAATGTACGAAATGCTCGGCTATGTCCCTCAAGATGCATTGCTCTCAATTTCCCAAATTAGCGCCATTATCAATCCAAATGATGCGAATTTTTTTGACCTTGCTCAGGAATTAATGAGCGGCAAAAAAAAGCATATCGATATTAACGTTCCTATGCGTCATGCTGATGGTCATTATGTATGGATGCGCATTCGTGCCGAAGTGACTGAAGAAGAAGAACCCCATTTGGTTGGTATTTCCTTCGATATTAGTGAACAGCAACAATTGGCTGAACAAACGGCACAAGCCGACCTTCGTATTCGTGACGCGATTGAAAACATTTCAGAATCTTTCGTCTTGTGGGATGCTGAAGGACGTTTAGTCATGTCCAACAGCAAATTTTGCGAATATGCCGCTATTCCTAAACAAATTCTCCAATCAGGTATCCAACGTGTAACCGTCGAAGCCATGGCACGCCCTGCTCTTAGTGAATATCCCCTTAAAGATGATGGTACTGGTAACTTAACCAGTATTCGCCAAACGGCAGATGGTTGTTGGCTCAAAATTAACGAACGACGAACCCAAGATGGAGGATTGGTTTGTATTGGTACTGACATTTCTGAGCTTAAACAACAACAGGAAAAATTTGAAGACAGCGAAAGGCGTCTTTTTTCTTTCATTCAAGAACTCAAACGTGCGAGAGGGAGTGCTCAACAACGCGCAACAGAAGTTGAAAAACTTAATAAAAGTCTGAAAGCAGAAAAAGAACGCGCCGAAAGTGCTAATAAGGCTAAATCAGAATTTTTAGCCAATATGTCTCATGAATTGCGCACTCCACTAAATGCTATTCTCGGCTTTTCAGATATTATGTTACAATCAACCTTTGGCCCTCTTGGTTCACAACGCTATAAAGAATATATGCATGATATTTATAATTCAGGAACCCATCTTCTAACCCTTATCAATGACATCCTTGATATGTCAAAAATCGAAGCTGGAAGATTTACGCTTGATTGTAAAAATACCGATCTTGAACCTATCATTAGTGAAGCAGTACGAACACTAACGCCTCAGGCTCAAGAAAAAAATATTGCTGTTACAACAAACATTACCCCAGAACTTCATGCTGAAGTTGATGGTCGTGCAATGAAACAGATTTTCCTTAATCTCATCTCTAATGCCGTTAAATTCACTCCTTCTGGCGGAAATATTGATGTCTGCGCTTTCAAGAAAAAAAATAATCTTATTTTTAAAATTACAGATACAGGTGTTGGTATTCCACAATCAGCAATTAAAAAACTTGGACAACCCTTTGAACAAGTTGAAAATCAACTTACTAAATCTCATACGGGCTCAGGTCTTGGCTTAGCCATTTCACGCTCCTTGCTAGAACTCCACAAGGGAAAACTTGAAATTACTTCAAAAGAAATGAAAGGAACAACTGTAACGATTATAATGCCCATCACACAAAGTTAAATTTCTCCATTTTGTTCTCGTTGTAGTAAAATCTGTTTCCGTTTGTCCCCCCAACGATACCCTGAAATAAAACCATTTTTACGCACAACACGATGACACGGAATGATAACAGCCAATTCGTTACGTGCACAGGCATTAGCAACGGCACGAAAAGCATTCGGCATACCAATACGGCATGCTAAAACCTCATATGAAATTGTTTCACCACATGGTATATCACATAATACTGCCCATACTTGTCGTTGAAAAACTGTACCATTTATATCTAAGGGAAAATTATATTTTTTTACCAGCTTAGGTGTTTCTATCATGGCTATAATATGGGCAACTTCTCTCTTAAATGTATTGTCACCTACAACTTGTTGTGCATCACCAAATCGTAGCGTAAACTCCTGTAGTAATTGCTCTATAGTGTCTCCTAACGCACTATGACAAATCCCTTTTTGAGACCTAGCCACCAAAAGCTTTCCTATTGATACATCTTTCAGACAAAATCTCGTTTGGGAAATGCTCGGCATTTTATCCTTCTTTATATTTTAAAAAGTTTTGAACATCACCATAAAGTAAAGGGAGAGTATTCACTCTCTTTTAAAAACAAACAAAATCATTCTGAAATTATCTCCTTAGCCATTGTATTAAAATACACTCTCACCCTTTTATGAAACGGACACATCTATAGATTGACGTTCCCTACCCTAAAACGGAAACTTCGACCAGAGCCGATTTATCAACAATCTTATTGTTTATTTAACAGATTCCAACTGAAACCATTTTATATGGTTTATTTCATAAGCTCTCTACAGACAAATTTGGTCCTGAATTTTATCATACGCTCTAACAAAAAACACCTTAATGTGGTAAATTTTCATACCTTATATCACAGCTCTAAACAGCAGTATTTTACGGAACAACACGATAAGTTTCCCATTTTATTGTACGAAATCCCATCAAACCATAAATAATGGCTTATGTTTTACAAGCAATAGAAAAAGCGCGGGGTCTCTTAGGCAAACAACGTCATAAAACACAAAATATGCAAGCAATGTATTGGGAAGATGTTCCGACTTTTTATGCTCGACGTATGATTGAATATTCTAATTTGTTGGAGCACTGTTATTATTTTTTATTAAAGGTCATACTTTTGATAGACTGACGAGATGACTCAACTCAAAAAAGAAATTTATCTTAAATTTTATGAAAAAAAGCATGGAAAAGGTATTTTAATGCTTACTTTCTTTGTCACTTAACTTATAAAATAACTGTAGCTTCAAAACTGAAATATTTTGCCTGCAACAATCGCACATAGATATTTGTCATAGGAAAAAGTCATGCCCAAACGCACAGATATAAAATCTATTCTTATCATCGGAGCAGGACCTATTATCATTGGTCAGGCATGTGAATTTGATTATTCTGGTACTCAAGCCTGTAAAGCATTAAAAGAAGAAGGTTACCGAATTATTTTGGTCAATTCTAATCCTGCCACGATTATGACAGATCCAGATCTAGCTGATGCAACTTATATAGAGCCCATTACGCCTGAAATCGTTGCCAAAATTATAGCCCATGAACGTCCCGATGCCCTTTTACCCACTATGGGAGGACAAACAGCCCTCAATACTGCTTTATCATTAAAGCGTATGGGTATTTTAGACCGCTATCATGTTGAAATGATAGGAGCCAATGCTGATGCTATTGATAAAGCTGAAGATCGTGCTTTATTCCGCCAAGCGATGGCAAAAATCGGTTTGGAAACGCCACGCTCTATGTTAGCCAATGCAACAGAACTGAAAGAAGAAAATCGCCAACAACACGCAAAAACGTGTGCTGAACTTAAAGCAAAGCTTTCTGGTACCGCGCTTGACAAAGCACTCGAAGAACTTGAGCGCAACTGGCGACATACCGAAGCTGATCGCAAACAACATTATATCGCTCATGCAACAGCAAAAGCAGTTCAAGCTCTTGATGTTGTTGGGCTTCCAGCTATTATTCGTCCTTCATTTACCCTTGGTGGAACTGGTGGTGGAATCGCTTATAACCGCTCTGAATTCTATGAAATTATTGAACGTGGGCTTGAAGCTTCACCAACAACAGAAGTATTAATTGAAGAAAGTGTTTTAGGGTGGAAAGAATATGAGATGGAAGTTGTTCGTGATAAGAACGACAATTGTATCATCGTTTGTTCTATCGAAAACATTGATCCAATGGGGGTTCATACTGGTGATTCGATCACTGTAGCACCTGCTCTCACCTTAACCGATAAAGAATATCAATGTATGCGTAATGCTTCGATTGCTGTTTTGCGTGAAATTGGCGTTGAAACGGGGGGATCCAATGTACAGTTTGCTGTCAATCCTGAAAATGGGCGCCTCATTGTTATTGAAATGAATCCGCGTGTTTCTCGCTCTTCAGCGCTTGCTTCAAAAGCAACGGGGTTTCCCATTGCCAAAGTAGCGGCTAAACTGGCTGTTGGTTATACACTTGATGAATTAAAAAATGATATCACGGGCGGTGCAACACCAGCATCATTTGAACCTTCTATTGACTATATTGTGACAAAAATTCCTCGTTTTGCGTTCGAAAAATTTCCCGGTTCATCACCTGTCCTCACAACTGCGATGAAATCTGTAGGAGAAGTCATGGCAATTGGACGCACTTTTCAAGAATCGTTACAAAAAGCACTCCGTGGACTTGAAACAGGGCTTACGGGTCTTGATGAAATTGTGATTCCAGAGCATGCTGAAGGTGATGAAAAAAGTTCTATACGCTCAGCCATTGCCATACCAAGCCCTGATCGTCTACGCTATATTGCTCAAGCTATGCGCACAGGCTTACCTTTAAATGAGATTCACCAAATTAGCAAAATTGATCCGTGGTTTTTAGAACAAATAGCCTCCATCATTGAAATGGAGCAGCGTATCCGCATTCATGGATTACCCCAAGATGCAGATAATTTACGTATGTTAAAAGCTATGGGCTTTTCAGATGCGCGATTAGCCTCCCTTATCGGACAAGAAACCGATTATATCGCAGCTTTGCGTAAATCACTGAATGTTAAACACATCTTCAAACGGATTGATACTTGTGCCGCTGAATTTTCTTCTCCTACAGCCTATATGTATTCAACATATGAAGTTCCCTTTGCAGGTGTAGAGCACTCGGAAGCACACGTTTCTGAACGCAAAAAAATTGCTATTTTAGGCGGTGGACCAAACCGCATTGGGCAAGGTATTGAATTTGATTACTGTTGCTGCCACGCTGCTTTTGCACTGCGTGATGCAGGATTTGAAGCGATTATGATTAACTGTAATCCTGAAACAGTTTCAACCGACTATGATACCTCTGATCGCCTTTACTTTGAATCTTTAACAACAGAAGACGTTATCGCTATTTTAGAAGCAGAACAGGAAAAAGGAGATTTGGTTGGAGTCATCGTCCAATTTGGCGGACAAACACCCTTGAAATTGGCAAGCGCTCTAGAAAAACACAACATCCCCATCCTAGGTACTTCACCTGACGCTATCGACTTAGCTGAAGATAGAGATCGCTTTCAAAAACTGTTATTTAAACTTAATTTAACACAACCTCAAAATGGTATTGCCCACTCCATCGAACAAGCACGCCTCATTGCCCACGAACTAGGCTTCCCCTTGGTTGTACGTCCATCTTATGTTTTAGGAGGACGTGCTATGCAAATTATTCGTGATGAGCGTAGCTTACAAAATTATTTACTTGAGAGTGTCCCTGAATTAATTTCAGAAGATATCAAAGTCCGTTATCCTAACGACACAACAGGACAAATCAATATATTGCTTGGTAAAAATCCGCTTCTTTTTGATACCTATTTAACAGAAGCAATTGAAGTAGATGTTGATTGTCTCTGTGATGGCAAAGAAACACTAATCGTTGGTATTATGGAACACATTGAAGAAGCTGGTATCCACTCTGGTGATTCAGCATGTTCTTTACCAGTCCATACGCTCTCAAATAAAATAGTTACTGAATTAGAGCGCCAAACCAAAGCATTAGCACAAGCACTTCATGTTCGCGGTTTAATGAATGTACAATATGCTATAAAAGATGACACCATTTATGTCTTAGAAGTCAATCCCCGTGCTTCACGTACTGTTCCATTTGTTGCAAAAACGATTGGTCGCCCTATTGCTAAAATGGCTGCACGTATTATGGCAGGAGAAACGCTTCATGATGCTCTTCAAGCTTATGGTGGATTACCTTCTTTGCAGGAAAAACAACATATTGCTGTCAAGGAAGCAGTGTTTCCTTTTGCTCGTTTTTCAGGTGTTGATACACTTCTTGGTCCAGAAATGCGCTCAACCGGTGAAGTTATGGGTCTTGACTATGAGTTTTCGCTTGCTTTTGCTAAAGCCCAACTTGGAGCTGGTGTAAAACTCCCTAAAGAGGGAACTTTGTTCGTTTCTGTAAGGGATGAAGATAAAAAACGCATCTTAAATCCTGTAAAACGTTTAACTGAGCTTGGCTTTTCTGTTGTCGCCACAAGTGGAACACAAAAATTTCTCACCGAACACCACGTTGAAGCAAAAAAAATCAACAAAGTTCTAGAGGGACACCCCCATATTGAAGATGCTATTCGTAATCGCCAAATTCAATTGATTTTTAATACAACTAGCACTGCCAGTGCCATCTCAGACTCAAAATCATTACGTTATGCAGCACTCATGCAAAATGTTCCCTATTATACAACAATAGCTGGAGCCGAAGCCGTCGTAGAAGCGATCAAAGCACTCAAAAAAAGGCACCTTGAGGTACGTTCACTACAAAGTTATTTTAGTTGAATTTTTTTCTACTTAGTAAAATGTACACTATTTTCTTATTTTTTCTTTATATAAAAATTGATTAAGACTTGCTTTTTGTTCTAAAAACTTTTATAGAGGTTTCATCGAATTTTCGGTTACGTGACTTTCTTTCCTGTGCAATCTGCACTTTCGACGAAACTTCTCCCACCTAATTTCGATCTACAGCCGTATTGAAGGGATAAAAGCTTCAATGCTCAATATAATTATATATTCTAAGGAGTTTCCTATGTCTACAGGAACAGTTAAGTGGTTTAATACAACAAAAGGTTTCGGATTCATTCAGCCTAGTGATGGTAGTGCAGATGTATTTGTACACATTTCTGCCGTCGAGCGTTCAGGTCTAAACAGTCTTAATGAAGGGCAAAAAATCTCTTATGATGTTCTTCAAGATCGTCGTTCAGGAAAATTTGCCGCTGGTAACCTTGCAGCACTTTAAAGTTTAAATTCTGCAATATTTTATTTAGAAATCTTCGTCTGTAACGACGAAGATTTTTTATTTTGTATAAAACATTATTTTACCTTGTTAAAATAAAAGACTGCTTATCTCCTTTGTACAATTTATCAAACCTCCTCTATCTTTCCTTATAAATCTTTCATAAAACCTAAGAAGAAATGACCTTGCAAAAATCTCAAAAAAGAAGAATATAAAGCCTATGTAAGAGTATTGTGGAAGTTTTTTATTGCATACAATATAATCTCTTATAAAATATTCTTAAAGCAATAATCATTTGATATAATATAAGGATTTTAAATTATGGCTTTTATTGCCGACAAACTGTCTCGTATCAAACCTTCTGCAACAATTGCTGCTTCTCAAAAAGCCCGTCATTTAAAAGCATTAGGGCGAAATGTTATTACTTTAAGTGCTGGAGAGCCAGACTTTGATACCCCAGACAACATCAAAAACGCGGCTATTGAAGCTATTCGAAGGGGAGAAACAAAATACCCTCCCATATCTGGAATTCCAGAATTGCGCCAAGCAATTTCTGCAAAATTTAAAAGAGAAAATAACCTTCTTTACCAACCAGAACAAATTATTGTTGGTACCGGTGGAAAACAAATTCTCTTTAATGCATTTATGGCAACTTTGAATAGAGGAGATGAAGTCATCATTCCATCTCCTTATTGGGTTAGTTATCCAGAAATGGTCACACTTAACGATGGTACGCCTGTCTTTTTAGAAACAAAAGCGGAATTTTCTTATAAACTCCAACCACAAGAGCTAGAAGCTGCCATTACCCCAAAAACCAAATGGTTTATCTTTAACTCTCCTTCAAATCCATCAGGTGCCGCTTATACATATAATGAACTGAAAAAACTCACCGATGTTTTAGTAAAATATCCTCATGTATATATTCTCACTGACGATATATATGAACATCTCACGTATGAGGGTTTTACCTTTGTTACTCCAGCTCAAGTAGAACCAGCGCTTTATGATCGCACACTCACAATGAATGGTGTTTCTAAAGCTTATGCGATGACGGGCTGGAGAATCGGTTATGCAGGCGGACCACAAGAACTCATTAAAGCTATGGATACCATTCAAGGCCAGCAAACATCTGGCACGAGTGTTATTTCACAATGGGCTGCAGTTGAAGCTCTCAATGGACCACAAGACTTTATCACTAAAAATAAAAGTATTTTTCAAGCACGCCGTGATCTCGTTGTTTCCATGTTAAACCAAGCTCCTGGCATTCACTGTCCAACACCCGAAGGTGCTTTTTATGTTTATCCTTCTTGCAAAGGACTTATTGGTAAGAAAACACCTAACGGTCAATGTATTATGAATGATGAAGACTTTGTCATAGCGCTTCTAGAAACAGAGGCTGTTGCTGTCGTCCAAGGGTCTGCTTTTGGACTTGGATTAACTTTTCGTATTTCTTATGCAACATCAGAAAAACTGCTTGAAGAAGCTTGCTTACGTATCCAGCGCTTTTGCAACAGTTTAACTTAAAATTTTTAACATCATCTCTTGTGATTGTTTTTTTGCCGAATGTTAGTATATCCGAGAAAATACCAGAAACTGCGTCATGGTCTAAATCTATCGATTCAGCAAAAATATCTATGAATAAACACAAAAATAGATGCTGTAGATAAAGATCAAAAAAATCTAGCTATCAAATAAATGAATCGGTCTCTTATCATAAGAGATGACAAGCCTATTCTGCTTTCTCCATTCAATTTATAACTCTAAAAAAGACCGAGCACTTTTAAACACAATTGCCCTTATAATCAAAGGCCCTTACAATAAAATCTCTTCTATTTCTTTCTCAGCTTCTTCTTCGTCCTAAAATGAAGAAGAAGCCACCTCCCATCGTTGTGTAAACAATCCAGTTTCCTTTAAGTTCTATCTAATAACTACTTGATTTACTTCATAGGCTTTATGAACAAGACCTGCCTTAAATATTCATCTCACATTCTAATAAAAAGCACTTCATGTATAAGGTTTTAAATATTTTATATCACGCTCCTAAAAGACAGACTTTTACAGTACAGTAGAATACCCCCTCTCAAACTCCTCATTGAATTTTAGTATTCTTAAAAAAATTGTTGGATATCCGCCAGTTTCGAAATTTTTTCTTTATCATCTTCCCATATATTGCAATTTCTAGGGACTCTTTCAAAAATTAAAAAAAAGCCGGACATATGTCCGGCAAATTTGGAAAATCCTCAGAGATAAAATCAATCTGATAGATCTTCGTAAGGGAACACTCAAGAAAACGAAACTGGGAGGCAACATAATCAAGAGATAATATTCTATGTCATTTTATAAGGAAAAGCACAATAAAGACTTAAGCGTATCTGCTATGCGATAAACACATAGCTTTAAATTTGTCTCCATCATGTACCACTCTCTTTAATTAAATAGTAAAAATGTTAACTACACCATCACACGATTTTCCATTTTTCAATATATAATAACCCTCACCGTTGCTAGCATTCATAAAAAACATTTATCCCTCTTTTCAAAAATATTTACCCGCACAGACTCCCTCCACTTTTAATGTGCAACAAATAATTTTAATTGATTTAATATAGGCAAATTTGAAACGAAAGAATATTACGGGAGTCTCAAGTTGCAAAATAGCTAATTGTCCCTTATAAATTAAGATATTAATATTAAAAAGACCACTGACGGGCTTTTAAAAAAATATAATCTCGAAAAGCATTTAACCTTGCCAAATTCTTTAAATTATAAGGATAACAAAAAAAAGTATCAAAAGAAGGAATATCAACCATATCAGGAAAAAGACGCACTAAATGCTCATCATTATTGACGATATAATCAGGAAGCACAGCAATCCCAAGATCACGCATAAGCGCATTCTTTATTGAGATGATATTGTTGATTTGTAGAACTGAAACGCGCAATGATCCATCACTTCTACCAGCCTTTTCCAACCAATTTAAACCAGACAAATAAGGTGGAACCGGTTCACCGAACGAAATAATACGATGCTCATCGAGATCAGACAATTTTTCCGGCTTTCCATAATTTGCAATATACTTTTCCGAAGCATAAACATGCATATGAATTGTAAAGAGTTTTCTTTGTATAAGATCAGGTTGTTTGGGTTGATGTAAGCGAACAGCACAATCCGCATGACACATTGTCAAATCAAGCTCTTCATCGGAAAGCAAAAGCTGAACCTGCATATCAGGATAAAGACTAAGAAATTCTGGCATACGCTCTGCAATCCACCCAGCCCCCATTCCAAAGGTCGAGGTCACACGCAAGTGCCCCGTTGGTTTTGCATAGCTTTCACTTAATTGCAAACGCACACTTTCAAGCTTCATCAAAACATCATGAGCTGTACGATAAAGAGTTTCTCCTTGTTCTGTAAGAATCAAACCACGCGCATGACGTTGAAATAAGGATACCCCAACCTCTTGTTCTAAAGCCGAAACCTGTCGTGAAACGGCTGATTGAGATAAATGAAGTTTTTGAGCAGCATGCGTAAAAGATCCCGCTTCTGCTGCAGCGTGAAAAACCCTTAACTTATCCCAATCCAACGGTGGCGCCACAATTAATTTTACCTCTATATTCTCTATGTTCTCAATGGGTGACTAACGCTTGAGTATATCCAAAAACCGTTCTGCTTCCAACGCTGCCATACATCCTCTTCCCGCAGCTGTTACAGCTTGGCGGAATGTTTCATCTGTCACATCCCCAGCAGCAAAAACACCAGCAATGCTTGTTGCTGTTGAGTCCGGTGCTGTCCATAAATAGCCACTTTGTTTTTGTTTCAGCTGTCCTTCAAACAGAGAAACAGCAGGATCATGCCCAATGGCAATAAATATGCCCTCTGCATTCACTTTCATCTCGTGACCTGTCTTAACATTTTTCAGACGTGCCCCTGTTACAACAGCGCCCATTGAATCTTGAGCGGGTAGCCCCAAAATTTCTTCGACCACATGATCCCAAAGAACACGTACATTATTACAAGCTAGCAACCTATCTTGCAAAATTTTTTCTGCCCGAAACTGCCCCCGCCTGTGAACCACGCTTACACTTTTAGCCAAATGCGATAAATAAAGTGCTTCTTCAACAGCCGTATTTCCTCCTCCCACGACAATAACGTCCTTATCACGATAAAAAAAGCCATCACATGTCGCACAAGCGGAAACACCTCCGCCCATAAAGGTCTGTTCACTTTCTAAACCAAGCCAGCGCGCTTGAGCTCCTGTTGCAATAATCAGTGCATCACAAGAATATTGTGTTCCTGAATCCCCATATAAAACAAAAGGATACTTCAACAAATCAGCCTTTATAATTGTATCATAGACAATTTTTGTCCCCATATTCTCAGCTTGTTTTGCCATTTGCTCCATCAACCATGGTCCTTGAATGGGATCTGCAAAACCTGGATAATTCTCAACATCAGTTGTAATTGTTAATTGCCCACCCTGCTGCAAGCCCGTCACCAAAACCGGCTTAAGCATTGCTCTTGCTGCATAGATCGCCGCTGTATAACCAGCCGGACCTGAGCCAATAATCAGCAGACGAATATGAGATTGTACCATTAAATCCCCTTCACTTTATTATAAATTAATTATTCTATAAATGATAACGGAATGCAGCCTTTTAAAAAAATATTTTTCAAGAGCCCTAATTATGTTATGTATACTTCTTTTCAAGTTTTATGAAAAGGTCTGATTACCAATTCATCAAGGCGCGCTAATGTTAAGAATTAATCCTTATCCTATAAAGAGAAAAATGTAACTTCTTATGAGCACAAAACCATAATAAAAAGAGATACAAAGATAGGGAACGATCATTTTTCAATTTATTATCAATGTCTGTGCACGTTTTGCCTTAATCATGGGAGGAGCAATGCTTTTGCCAATTTTTGTGGATTTGCACGACAACAATCGTAATTGGATAAGCTTTCTCTATTCTTGTGCCATAACCACCATGTTAGCAACGCTGATTCTTTTAGCAACTAAGGGGGCTACTTGTCGTTTTTCAGCACGCCTTGGTTTTATGCTCACTGTTTGTCTTTGGCTCACAGGAAGCATCGTGGGTGCCTTACCTCTTTATCTTTCCCCTCTACCCATTTCTCTAGCAGGTGCCATCTTTGAATCTGTCTCTGGAATTACAACAACAGGCTCTACAGTCCTTTCGGGTCTTGATAATTTGTCGCGAAGTATTTTGTTATGGCGTTCTATCATATGCTGGATTGGAGGCATCGGTTTTATCGGTTTAGCCCTCTTGATTTTGCCTTCACTGCGTGTGGGGGGAGTACGACTTTTTCATATGGAATCATCTGATAAATCTGAAAAAATATTGCCTCGCATCAACCAAATTGCTAATGGAATTATCATAGCTTATGTTGGTCTCACATTGGCTTGTATGCTTTCTTATTTTGCTGCAGGCATGAATTTATTTGATGCCATTAACCATGCAATGAGTACAGTAGCAACTGCTGGTTTTTCGACTCACGATGCTTCTTTTGGCTATTTTTCTAATACACCAGCTATCTTAATTATCTCAACAATCTTCATGTTGCTTTCTGCTTTACCCTTCGTCCTTTATGTTAAATTAGTTCTTCCTGGACACTCCAAACGCTTCCTTGATCCACAAGTAATTGTTTTTCTCCATATCGTTCTCCTTTTCAGCTTTGCTTTAGCAGTGTGGCTACGGTTTCATGATCATCGCGCTTTCCATTTGGTTTTTCTTGATGCCATTTTTCACCTTTCATCCATTATTAGTACCACAGGTTACAGTGCTGAAGATTATCAACTTTGGGGCCCCTTTGCGCTTGGAATTTTCTTTATTGTTTCTTTTACAGGTGGGTGTGCTGGTTCTACTTCTGGTGGTATGAAAATCAATCGCCTTATTATTCTTTGGCGTATTACACAAACAAATATACAAAAACTTCTTTCTCCTAATGTTGTCGTAAAAGCTCGCTATGATCACTCAAATATATCAAACGATGTTGCTCAAGCCGTTTTATTTTTTGTATGTCTTTATATGTTCTGCCTTGTTATCGGCACTGCACTTTTGCTTACAACCGGTCTTGACTTTACCTCTTCCTTTACAGGTGTCTTAACCGCACTTTCAAATGTTGGTCCAGGCTTTGGAGATATCATTGGCCCTGCAGGTAATTTCTCTACAATCAATGATAATGCTTTATGGATTTTAAGTTTTCTAATGTTAGCTGGACGCCTTGAAATCATAACAATATTCGTCCTTTTTATTCCCGCTTTCTGGCGTGAACAATTCTAATGCATAGAGTATTTTATGCTACCATGATAAAAAATTTACAAGATAAAAAGGCGAGAACAGTATGCGTCATAATATTCACCCCTCACCCAATCTACTGAAGATTTCCTAAAATTTCATACAAAACATCATATCAATGATATAAAAATAATTCAACAAAAACAATCAAATACCAATACTCTCAAAGCCATAACATATAAAACTTCACTTTATTGATCTTCTTTATCAAATAAAGTGGACGCATAGAACATTCTTTTTTACGAATAATCCCTCATGCAAAAATATGAATATTTGCTGATAAAAGTGTTTTTTCTCTTTAATAGAACAACATCTTTATGGAAAATAGAATGCATTCTATTACAAATTTACAAGCTTGTTAAAAAACATCTCACAATACTCATCTTATTCATTTCACAACAATTCTTATGAAAGGTATAAGATATAATTGGTCCCATCATTTTTACTTAAATAATAAAGTGCATACCGAAACCACAACATAAGATACAATTAGCACCATCATATTATTTTTCTGCTGTTAATGTGCAACAGACTGCATTTCAGACAATTTATAAGAAATCTCTTTACACCTTTCTTAAATAGTTTTTATCCGCCACATGCTCTCTTCCAATTGTGACGTGCAAATGTATAGTTTTTATTGATTTACTATAAACAGATTTGACATGGAAGAATCATACGATATTGAAAGTTCTTATTCAAATTGCAAAGATAAATTATTTATATGATATCAATATATTAATCAGAGCACATTTTGTTTATGAATTTCTACTACCCGAAAATATGTACAACTATTTTATCCATGAAAATACTACAGAAAACCTCAAAAATTTTCTCTCATTTAAGATAAGAATTTTTTTGCTCTATATTTAAGTCTTACAAAACGTAATAATATTAGCATGACAGCGTTAAGATAGTGCATAAATCTCTAGACTTTAAAAGTTAAAGTATTATTTTCTCATTCTAAAATATTGCTGGAATTAAAATAATTCTTCTCTCTCCTCGTATGCTTTGTCATAAGCCATATATCGCTCTCAAACCTATAGATTTTTTAATCTTTGATCCCAAACTTTGAGAACTTCTTATAGCGTTATATGAAAGACATGATAAATTTTTTGAAATAACACTTATATAATTGAGATGTTTTCTTGATGATCATAAAAAACCTTTAAAGGAAACACTTTTTATCATTCCTCAAGAAGATTTTTGATATAATATATTTTAAAGTATTTTTTCCGCAAACAGTTCTTTGTAAATACTTCCAATCTCAATTGCCTCCTTTTCCAAAGGAAAGTGAGTACGAACATGGGTTAAAGCTTTCTTTCCGGCCGCTAATGTTTTTTCTACATCAGAAAAATAAAGTTCAATCGCTGCCGTTAAAGCCGAACCATCTCCTGCTTTTACAACCGTTCCTGTTTCTGCTACTACCAACTCTTTATAAGCTCCCGCATCACTCGTTACAACCGCAACCTGTGATGCCATTGCCTCTAATGGTGTTAAACCGAAACCTTCTGTACGAGAAGGTGCCACATAAAGTGATAAACGACGATACCATAAAGGTGTATCCAGAATCTCACCAAGAAAAATAATGCGATCATTCAGATCAGCCTTAGCAATCTTTTGGCGTAATTCTTTTTCAAAATGATAATGTTGTTCTGTCGTACGACCAGCAATAAGTGCTGTCCACTCAGGATAGTGGGGCAATAATGCTATCATAGCATCAACAAATAAATCTGTTCCCTTTGAGCTACGCACACGTCCAAAACATCCTACCGCATATTTTCCTGGAAATCCTGTTGAAGAAAAGTAATCATTAAGAGTCTGTGGTGGCGTAAAACGCCTTACATCCACCCCATGCATAATAACCTTGTGAGGCACTTCTAGATAAGCACCCGTATGCGTACTGGTAGCAATAACTCTATCCATACGGCGAATCAACCATTTGGTAAAAGGCTTATGATGGCGTTGTGAAGCCGATGTGAATATAAGCCTCAGCTTCATTCGCAAGATATCGCGTAAAAAGATCCCACAAAGCATCTCAATATTGCGTCGTGCATGCCAAATACGAAATGATTTCCCTTTCGGACTTTTCCAAAGTCCGAAAAGGTCCCTAAAGGTAAGAGCAGGCAAGTTTTGTGGTAATCCAAATCCCAAAGTAGATATACGCACCCCCTGTTCGCGCTGTAGTGGAATAAGCTGAATAATCGTAGATGTCACTCCCGACAAACGCTTTTTTAAATGAGGCGCAATAACCTCAGTTTCTTCCAAAGAGATACGCATAATAATCCATATGTTATTTAGATGTACTGAACCTTAATGATCTCATAATTATGCGCACCACCTGGTGCATTCACCTCAATCACATCACCTTCTTGCTTGCCAATAAGTGCACGTGCGATAGGCGAAGAAATAGAGATTTTACCAATTTTTACATCAGCTTCTTGATCCCCTACAATCTGATACACTTTTTTTTCTTCAGTATCCTCATCCAAGAGTTTAATGGTTGCGCCAAATTTTATTTTGTCACCTGAAAGACGCGAGACATCTATCACTTCTGCTCGTGCGATATAATCTTCAAGCTCATTTATACGCCCCTCATTAAGACTTTGCGCTTCTTTAGCTGCATGATACTCGGCATTTTCTGACAAATCACCATGTGCTCGCGCCTCAGAAATTGCTTCAATAATCCGCGGACGCTCCTGTTGTTGACGCCAACGCAACTCTTCTTTAAGACTTTCAAAACCAGCTGTAGTCATCGGAACTTTTTCCATAATCCGTCCCTTTCTATTACACGGAAAGTTTAATAAAAATACAAAAAACGGCTTCCAAAATTACTTTTGGAATCCGAAAACTACGATCTTTTTCATTATATAGTACAGTCTCTCTGTTTTCCATATAAAAATAAATAAAGGGAACAAAACATGCACCAATAGTGTTTAAAACATCTCATTTTGGTGTTTAAAATATTAAAATTCACTCTACTGCTGAGTCTCCTAAAGAAGAAAGAATTGTATTTTTTTCTGTTTTATCATAGTCTGGCAAAAGAAATCATATGTGATACGAAGAGAGAAGGATAGAAAATTACTAAAGAAGTTCTTTGCAGTAAAATGAAAAAAATCATAATTTTTTTTATGTTTGTTCCTTTCTTTTTAACTACAACGATATCCGAGGCAGCAGAGGCCTTTGTTACGAGAAATCTTAATTTTAGAGCAGGCCCCAGCACTCAGTATGCGCTTTGTGGCTTAATCTCTGCGGGGGAATTGGTCTTTGTCAAAAACTGTGAAGGAAATTGGTGCCATATCCGATATAACGCTCAAATGGGTTGGGTGTCATCTCGTTATCTTTCATTTAAAGATGGAAATGATCTTTATCACACATACACAATGCCTTTAGTGCCCAAACGTACCGATTATTCTCCATAACAGCCATAATAACTTATGCCCTCTTGAATATCATCATGGAAAAAATGCAATAGTGTCTATGAACAACCACAAATATGCTCCCTCCAAAGAAATACTTCGAAGAATTTGTCTCATAGAAAAAACTTGATCAAGATCCTAATGAAAACTCCAATAAACCAAAACAAATCTGTTCAATAATGTTTTGCTGTTGTTGTAATGAAATTGTAAAAATTAGTATTTTCTTTAAAATCACCAGCACGCTTCTATCAAAGGATACAACAATGAAAAATGGTGTTACTGCAACAGTAGAAGCTCTTTCTGCTCTCATTGCTTCAGGTAATCCTCTTTTTAAGAATGGTGCATTATGGACACCTCACCGCCCTATTCGTCCTGAAAAATCTGAAGGTGGTATTCCATTTCAACTCGAAACATCTTTTAAACCAGCGGGAGATCAACCTCAAGCCATTAAAACTCTGGTTGAGGGAATTCAAAAAGATGAACGTACACAAGTGCTTTTGGGTGTTACCGGCTCAGGAAAAACCTATACAATGGCCAATATCATTGAAAAAACACAGCGTCCAGCTCTGATTTTAGCTCCAAATAAAACTTTAGCGGCACAGCTTTATGGAGAATTTAAAAGCTTTTTTCCTCACAATGCTGTCGAATATTTTGTTTCTTATTATGACTATTATCAACCAGAAGCCTATGTTGCACGCTCTGACACTTATATTGAAAAAGAGTCCTCTATTAATGAACAAATCGACCGGATGCGTCATGCTGCAACACGTGCCGTCTTAGAGCGTGATGATGTTATTATCGTCGCATCTGTCTCCTGCATCTACGGAATTGGTTCCGTAGAAACCTATACGGCCATGACCTTCGAAATAGAAAAAGGGGACAAACTCAATCAACGAAAACTCTTGGCTGATTTAGTCTCTCAACAGTATTATCGACAAGATATCAACTTCGTTCGTGGTTCCTTTCGTGTACGAGGGGATACAATCGAAGTTTTCCCTGCCCACCTCGAAGATCGTGCTTGGCGTATTTCGCTCTTTGGCGATGAAGTGGAAACAATTACGGAATTTGATCCTCTCACCGGACAAAAAACAGGCGATCTTCAATCAATTAAAATTTATGCCAACTCACACTACGTAATACCACGCCCAACACTTAACCAAGCGATGAAATCTATCAAAATGGAACTCGTTCAACGCCTCGATGAGTTGAACGAAGCTGGGCGTCTTTTAGAAGCACAACGTTTAGAACAACGTACAGTTTTTGATTTGGAAATGTTGGAAACCACCGGTTCATGTCCGGGAATTGAAAATTATTCACGTTATTTAACAGGACGAAATCCCGGTGAACCACCCCCAACTTTATTCGAATATATTCCACTCAATTCTCTTGTTTTTATCGATGAAAGCCATGTAACCATTCCCCAAATTGGTGGTATGTACCGAGGTGATTTTCGCAGAAAAGCAACTTTAGCAGAATATGGTTTTCGCCTCCCTTCCTGTATGGACAACCGTCCTTTGCGCTTTGAAGAATGGGATGCCATGCGCCCACAAACAATTGCTGTCTCCGCAACACCTGGACGCTGGGAAATAGAACAATCCCATGGTATTTTTGCTGAACAAATCATTCGCCCAACAGGGCTTGTCGATCCAGAAACAGAAATTCGTCCAGCACGCACTCAAGTCGATGATGTTGTGAATGAAATTCGGAAAACAATTCAAAAGGGCTACCGTACATTGGTGACAGTTCTCACAAAGCGTATGGCCGAAAACTTAACTGAATATCTGCACGAACAAGGTATTCGTGTACGCTATATGCATTCCGACATTGATACATTAGAACGCATTGAAATTCTACGCGACCTTCGGCTTGGCACCTTTGATGTCCTCATCGGTATCAACTTGCTCCGAGAAGGCTTAGATATTCCAGAATGTAGTTTTGTTGCCATTCTAGATGCCGATAAAGAGGGCTTTTTGCGCTCTGAAACTTCCCTCATACAAACAATCGGACGTGCTGCACGTAACGTAGATGGCCGTGTTATCCTCTATGCAGATACGATCACTGGTTCCATAAAACGAGCCTTACAGGAGACACAAAGACGTCGACAAAAACAAATAGCCTATAATGAAGAACACCATATCACACCGAAAAGTATCAAAAAAAATATCGGAGATATTCTCAATTCAGGTTATGAAAACAACCATATTCGTACAAATATCCCTGATGTTATCGAGAAAAAAAATATGGTTGGCAACAATTTAGCATCTCATATTAAACACCTCGAAAAATTAATGCATGAAGCAGCTGCTGATCTTAATTTTGAAGAAGCAGCACGCCTTCGCGATGAAATCAAACAATTACAAAAGATAGAACTAGAACTCGCGGAGAATCCCTTAACACATCATAGAGAACAATCCCCCCAAGAGCCCGTGTTACAACCAAGTCTTTTCTCCAAACCAGACCTTGCACACATGGGATCAACCATGGACACTGGTATTTTGGAAAATCAAAAAGGAAAATCTCGTAAAAACACCCCTAATCAAGCAACAATAAAACGAAAAAAACGCAATCAATGAAGGAGCAAAAAATTTCACACCGCCAAAACTAATCTTTAGCTCTTCTAAAAAACTGACTATCGATGAAGAGCAAACAGTATTGCCCTAAAAATAGATAACAGCAAATATTAAAAATATTCCAATTTTTCTAAGACAACATAAGAGAGGATATTTTACAAAAAATGCCTAAAATTATTGACTTTTCAAAAAATCTTTCTTGTTCAACCTTATTATAAAAATCTTTAAAACTGTAAAAACTTCTAAAATATAAATAAATTCAGACAAACTTTAAAAAATATCTTCCATGAAACAAAATATTACTACAAATATATTATATTTATACAATTATACTACAATATATAATTTAATATTAATCATAATTATATAGTGATAAAACTATAGGCTTTATTTATAAAATAGTTATTAAATTACATTAAATTAATTGATAGGAACAAATTATTCCCAAATAAATACTTTATACAACATAGTAAAAATCATCTACTACCAATACAATCTTATCAATTAAATACATTAAATTGAAATCAAAATTTTGTCAGTATCTATGATAGCTTTTACTAAATGGCTTATTTATTTGTTTTGTCACAATAAAGTCCCAAATTGTTCAGGCTCTATTCAGTTTGAAACGTGTAGGATGTGAAAAATACGAATTAACACAAGGAGCATCATTATGAAAAAAGTGATCAGGTTAGCGGTATTATCAGCAATGTCAACTGTGACCATTTTGATGCCGCTAAATGCAACGCTTGCGGATATGGCATGGAATCGTAGTGACTCTATCTCGAGAGAAATAGATGATATGATGAGGAAGATGCGTAAAGAAACAGATGATGCGATAAGGGAAATGAGGAAGAAAGCTGATATTCTGCCTTGCGGTTTTTCTCGCTCCCATTGTTCTGATAAAAAACGTAGCTTTTTATCTGATGATTTCCAAAAGTTTGTTGATGATTTCCACAAGAGTTCTGATGACAACAAGAGAAGATTTAAAGCCAAACATGAAAGGTCTGTAGCCAAACAGAGTAAGACGGAACAACAACATCATCATCACCACCACCACCATTATCATCATGTTGAAAACAAAACATATCATTACGTCGAGCGCAAAAAGACAAAACACAGTAATATTCATATAGATAACTCAGGAGATGCTTTAGCGGTGGGTATTCTTGGTCTTGCAACAGGTACAATTCTTGGTACAATTTTAAAAAAACCAGAACAGCCACAAGTGGTTTATCAAATAGTACCACAAAGTCAGGTAATTTATCAAAAAGTTCCGCAAAATCAAAGAGTTTATCAAGTGCAGCAAACAGTGGCATATGAGCCATTCCAGCAATCATTAGAATCTGATTGGCTTAACTATTGCAAGAAAAAATACCGTTCCTTTAACCCTAAAACAGGGACCTTTCGAGACCGTAATGGTTTGGAACACATTTGTTATGCCCCAATAAATTAACTTCTGTTCTGCCCTACTAAAAAGTTTTAAATGGCAAAAAAAACGCTTCAAAGCGTTTTTTTTGTTTTCTCATATATTAAAATCTTGAAGAAAAGGATTATTTTGGTGCTCATAGCCTATACTACTTTTGGGATCATGCCCACAGATAAAACAAACATCATCGCCTAAGGGTAAAACTTTTTCTCGAAGGGATTTCATCAATTTTTCATAAGAACAGAAGGGGAAGTCCGTACGTCCAATAGAACCACGAAAGAGAACAACACCCAAGAAGGCTAAGCGCTCTTTCTCATTGAAATAAATAACATGACCAAGGGAATGCCCCAGTGTATGCAAAACCCTAAACTCATGTCCAGCAAAATACACACACTCACCATCTTCTAACTATATCGAACAACGCCCCATGATGCTTACGGATGTAAGCCATGATTTAAGAACCATTCTCACCCGTTTTAAACTTCAGCTAACATTAGCAAATACTGACTTTGATATCAAGCCGCTTGAGCAAAATGTGAGCGACATGCAAAACATGTTAGAAGATTACCTTTCTTTTGCCCGTAGTGAAGAAAGTGAGTGTGTTAAAACTTTTGATTTAAATGCTCTTATGCAAAAATTCTCTACCGATGCACATCTTCACAAACTTCAATTTTCCTACACCATTGAAAGCCCTACACAAATACAAGCACGCCCACGTGCCTTCACGCGTCTCATCAGCAATCTTGTGTCAAATGTATTTTGTCATGCCAATACTGTCAAACTAACAGCCATATCCCAACAAGAATGTTTCCCATATATCAAAAAAAGTTCCCGCAATATATTATATTTATACAGTTATAATATGATATCGAACTCAATATTTAGCCTCACAAGAGAGTAGTGAAACAGGACTGTATTCAATCACACAAATAAGGTGAAATAAGGTTCTATCTTAGCACCATAAGCCTATAATAAAAAACGATAACTTTTATTCATACACCTATTGTTCAATTCATATTGTATCAAGCAATAAAAAAGTACTCATCAATAAATAATTTATAACCAATAGTAAAAAATCTGGTGCTCTAAATACAAGCTGCTTAATTAAGCTTAAGAAGAGTACATTAATTGAAATCAAAATTCTGTCATGATTTTATTTTATTGTATTGATAATAGTTTTAACTAAATGAAATTTTATTTTTTTGTCACAATAAAGTCCAAAATTGTTCAGTCTCTATTCAGTTTGAAACGTGTAGGATGTGAAAAATACGAATTGACACAAGGAGCATCATTATGAAAAAAGTGATCAGGTTAGCGGTATTATCAGCAATGTCTACTGTAACCGTTTTGATGCCATTAGGTCCAACGCTTGCGGATATGGCATGGTATCATAACTATGATATGAGAAGGGAGGCTGGTTTACCGTCTCACAATTTTAGCTCCCATTTTTCTCATAGTGAACATCACTCTTTTGATAATCCCCACAAGCGTCATTATGTTAGCCATAAATGGGGAGCACAACAACACCATCATGTTGAACACAAGACATATCATTATGTCGAGCGCAAAAAGACAAAACACAGTAGTATTAATATAAATAACTCAGGAGAAGCTTTAGCAATGGGCATTCTTGCTCTTGCAGCAGGTGCACTTCTCGGCAAAATTTTTAAAAAACCAGAACAGCCACAAGTTGTTTATCAAACCGCACCACAGCATCAAATTGTATATCAACAGGTTCCACAAGAACAGATAATTTATGAAGCTCCGCAAACGGTGGAATATGAGCCAGTACAACAATCATTAGAATCTGATTGGCTTCAATATTGCAAGAAAAAATACCGTTCTTTCAACCCTAAAACAGGAACTTTCCGAGACCGTAATGGTTTGGAACACGTTTGTTATGCCCCAATAAATTAACTTCTGTTCTGCCCTACTAAAAAGTCTTAAATGGCAAAAAAAAACGCTTCAAAGCGTTTTTTTATTTGCTCATATATTAAAATCTTGAAGAAAAGGATTATTTTGGCGCTCATAGCCTATGCTACTTTTGGGACCATGCCCACAGATAAAACAAACATCATCGCCTAAGGGTAAAACTTTTTCTCGAAGAGATTGCATCAATTTTTCATAAGAACAGAAGGGGAAGTCCGTACGTCCAATAGAACCACGAAAGAGAACATCACCCAAGAGGGCTAAGCGCTCTTTTTCATTGAAATAAATAACATGACCAGGGGAATGTCCTGGGGTGTGAAAAACCTTAAACACATGTCCAGCAAAATGAACGCACTCACCATCTTCTAACCATTGGTCAGGAATACAGATGCAAGCATCAGTGATGCCATAATTTTTTGCGCTTTCGCTCACGGCATCCATCACAGGCTTATCATCGCGATGTGAACCGATAATTTTTACATTAAGCGCTTCTTTCACTTGCATTGCTGCTCCTACATGATCAAAATGACCATGTGTTATCCAAATAGCCTCAACGATAACACCATTCTTTTCGATTACGTCTTGAATTCGTGGCCAATCACCACCAGGATCAACGAGAACCCCCGTTTTACTTTCACTATCAAAAAGCAAAGTGCAATTTTGTTGGAATGTCGTAACTGGAATAATATGTATATTAAGACTACCCATCATATCCTTTTCAAAAATAACTTTTTTAAATTTATAAATAAAACTTTCTTTCCTTTAAGGTAAAGGTGCTGCTCGACAGCTTTATACAACTTATGTAAACTTGCATTTTGTGTAAACTAAATTTTTATCAAGGTTTTTTTAAGAATGAGCAATCACGTTCAAGTTTTGTGTGACGATGCCCCTCACCTTCTTGTGATTGATGACGATACGCGTATTCGCAATCTTTTATTTCAGTTTCTCATTAAAAATGGATTTCGTGTTTCAGTTTCAGCCAATGCGAATGAAGCAAGACGACTGTTAGCAAGTTTAGATTTTGATCTTCTTATTGTTGATGTCATGATGCCTGGCGAAAACGGTATTGATCTCACTCATTCACTCCGCCAAACAAAAGATGTCCCTATCTTCATGTTAACAGCTTTATCAGAAATAGACAATCGTATCCGTGGATTAGAAGCAGGGGCAGATGATTATCTGGCTAAGCCGTTTGACCCTCGTGAACTTCTCCTTCGCATCAACGCCATTTTACGACGTGGTTTTCCCCTTAGCCAACCTAAAATTGAGCAAATCATTTTTGGTCCTTATATATTTTCAATTTCACGGCGCGAACTCAAAAAAAGAGGAGAAATTATTAAATTAACCGATAAAGAACAAGAAATGATGATCATTTTTGCCGAAAATGCAGGCGATACAATTCCGCGCCATAAATTCGCGACCGATGACAGCAATATAAGTGAACGTGCCATTGATGTACAAATCAACCGCCTTCGCCGTAAGATCGAAAAAAATCCAGCACTTCCTATATGGCTCCAAACTGTGCGAGGAATAGGGTATAAACTCTCAATTGAATAGGCACAAGAATGTTCAAACCTTTAAGATTTTTTTTTCGATGGCTAACGAAAAAAATGCCTAAACGGCTTTATGCTCGTTCTTTGATCATTATTATTGCTCCCATGGTGCTTCTGCAAACGGTCATTGCTTACGTCTTTATGGAACGTCATTGGCAAATGGTAACCGAGCGTCTTTCAACTGCTGTCGTGCATGATATTTCAGCCATTATTGATATTATTGAAACATATCCACAACAAGATAACTATGAAGATATCAAGCGTATTGCACAACAACGTATGGGATTAAACATTTCTATTCTCTCTCCTGCCCCCTTACCCCCACCAGGACCTAAGCCATTTTTTGCAATTCTTGATTATTTTTTAAGCGAAGAAATCACCCGACAAATTAACCGTCCCTTCTGGATCGATACCGTAGGAGATTCTGATCTTGTTGAAATCCGTATCCACCTTGGTCACAACATCTTGCGTGTCTTCGCTCCGCGCAGCCAAGCCTATGCTTCCAATACCTCTATTTTTTTAAGCTGGATGGTAGGAACAGCTCTTGTTTTGTTGTTGATAGCAATTTATTTCTTACGCAACCAAATAAAACCAATTCAACAACTCGCTGAAGCGGCTGAAAGCTTTGGGCGAGGTCGTCCCTTACCAAAAGGATTTCAACCACAAGGAGCTGATGAAGTCCGTCGTGCAGGCATCGCTTTTTTACGTATGCGAGAACGTATTGAACGCCAAATAGAACAACGCACCATGATGCTCTCAGGAGTAAGTCATGATTTAAGAACCATTCTTACACGTTTTAAACTTCAGTTAGCATTAGCAAATACTGGCTTTGATATTAAACCGCTTGAGCAAGATGTAAGTGATATGCAAAATATGTTAGAAGATTATCTTGCCTTTGCCCGTGGAGAAGGAAGTGAAAGTGTCAAGACTTTTGATTTAAATGCTCTTATGCAAAAATTCTCCACCGATGCTCATCTACACAAACGTCAATTTTCTTACACCATTGAAGGACCTACAGAGATACAAGTACGTCCCCGTGCTTTCACACGCTTGGTTAGCAATCTTGTATCAAATGCATTTTGTCACAGCACGACCGTTAAACTAACAGCCAATTCTCAACAAGAATCTTTTATATTGATAATCGACGATGATGGACCTGGAATTCATAAAAATATGCGTGCAGAAGTTTTTAAGCCATTTTTCAGAATTGATAAAGCACGAAATCAAGATGCAAGTGGAACAGGACTTGGTCTTTCTATTGCCCAAGACATAGCACGCAGCCATGGTGGCAATATACAATTAGACGAGAGCCCACTCGGGGGATTGCGCGCTATTCTTGATATCCCCCGATGAATCATATTTCAGTAAACAGTCTGTAAAAATAACAAACTTGATATTTTAGGCATTCCCTACAGTTTCAAACAAAGTGTATTGTAATGCCTTGTAAGCGCTTTCTCCCGATAAAGCCACCATCTGAAATGCAACATAATGGCTTTCACAGGCTTTAAGTGCATTTATCAATAATGTTTCAACTTGTATATGGGATGGATGCGCCCCACCAGCCAAAAGAAGACCTTGCCGATAAATAACCGAGTTATTTCTTTGCCAATAATCAAAATGTCCCAACAACAATTTTTCATTAATTGCTAGCAATAAGCGCTGTATTTCGGCTGTTCGAGCATTTTTAATAGAAAGATCAAACGAACAAGCTAAATGAAGTGCTTCATGCTCTTCCATCCATGAAAAAGCAAGACGATAGTTTGCGCGTTTTCCTTCCACACAAACGCTAATTTCATCTTGTGCATCTCGCTCAAACGACCAATCATATTCACAGGCAATCTGTTCGATAAAGTCAACAGGGTGCTCTTTTCTTTCTGTGGCGCAAAATGCAAGCCTCATCACAATCCTCAATCATCTTAAAACATTGTCAACAGAATATAAACCGCTTAAATTGTAACAATATTTGCTACAATCAAACCTCTTACACCAAACAAATACACATTAAAAACATCAACAAAACACAAACACCTAGAACACAATCGCGCTCTTTAGGGAAACCTGATAATCATGAAACGAATCATCAAGTTTTTTCAGTGTATTGATACAATTTGATAGCGCCAGCCCCCCTGATTCAAAAAAATGTATTTTTACCCAAAAAAAATCAAAAATAAACAAATGCTCCGCTCTAACAGACTCAAGATTAAGCATTTTTTAGTTTCACGCATCATATTGAAAAATTGGGGATATTTTTTTGAAGATTCTTTTTTTTAAACTATTTTACTTTTTTGTGTCTGCGTTTTTTTTAATCATCTTTTTTTAAATCATCAAGGCGTCTTTTCAAATCAGCGTTATCAGTATGGATTTTCAGCACCATCTCCTTAAAAGTCTCAAACTCTTCGCGAGAAACAAGATCAAGTTTGTTTGCTATCTTTTCAGCCTGCACACGAAAAGCTGTTCCAGCTTCACGTCGTATGCCTTGCGCAACGTCAGCAGCATCTGTTGCTAATTTTGCTAATTCATCAAGAATACGATTTGATCCATTACGCATAACCTTTTTCCTTAAATTTTAATTATTGACACACGCATTATAGCGTATTCTCATAACATTTAGATACTGTAATTTGTTCCTTTTACTCTATATTTTACATACTGTGCAGATTTTTCATAATGATTTTGTTTCAGATTTTTTAATATTCCTTTTATCACCATATTTTTTTACCGTGATAAATCAGTGGAAATCTCCCCCCCTTTCTGACTAGCCTCCCTACTGACTTGACCATTGTGTATTCATCTGTCATTTTTGACCATCAGAGTCACTTCATATTCATCTCGTATAATGTAAGATGCTTAACTCATGAACAATTTGTCTTGTCCAGCCATTGCTTTTCCGTCTTTTCTTGATCCTGTCATTATCCATCTAGGTCCCATAGCACTTCATTGGTATGGACTTGGTTACGTACTGGGTATTCTTTTTGCTTGGTGGTATGCGCAAAAATTATTAAAAAAAGCATCTCTATGGTATAGAAACTATCCTCCTATGGATAAAGAAAAGATCGGAGATTTTGTTGTCTGGTCTGCCATAAGTGTTGTTGTCGGAGGGCGTTTAGGACAAGTTCTTGTATGGGATCCCATTTACTATTTTAACCATCCAAGTGCTATTATTGCCGTATGGGATGGGGGAATGTCCTTTCATGGCGGACTTATTGGTATTATCATTGCTATGATCTGGTTTGCCCGTAAAAATCATATTAACATACGAGCCATGTTTGATATCATTGCTGCAGGTGCTCCTATTGGTATCGGCGTTGTACGAATCTGCAACTTCATCAACCAAGAATTATGGGGCAATATTACTACACGTCCTTGGGCTGTTTGTTTTCCTCTCGATCCTTACTATTTACCGCGCCATCCAAGCCAGCTTTACGAAGCATTTATGGAAGGATTTCTTCTCTTCATCATCCTGTGTCTTCTTATTTTTGGGTTCAAAGCATTAAAACGTCCCGGTACTGTATCAGGAACATTTATTATAGGCTACGCAGTAACACGCAGCATTTCTGAAGTTTACCGTGCGCCTCAAGAAGATCCAGAATGGTTTTCGACTCTTTTCCATTCTACTGGTTTTACCTATGGCATGGCTTTATCTCTTCCCATGCTTCTTGTAGGGTTTTATCTTCTTCTCCACGCCTTTAAATATAAACCGACAGAAAATGGCCAATCTCAAAGAAAAAATTAAAGAAATTATTGTCCTTAATGGACCAATCACTGTTAGCCAATATATGACGTTGGCACTCACCGATCCCCAATTTGGTTATTATCACACACAAACCCCTTTTGGACATGCTGGTGATTTCATTACAGCACCTGAAATAAGCCAATTATTTGGAGAGATGATTGGCATTTGGACTCTTGCGAGCTGGAAAGCTCAAGGGTGTCCTCACCCTTTTATTCTCGCTGAAATAGGTCCAGGACGAGGAACTTTGATGGATGACATTTTGCGAACCATCCAAAAGCTCTCTCAAACGGCATTTAATGCTGCTGAAATTTTTCTGATCGAAATAAGCCAAAAACTCGCAAAAGAACAAAAAAAGCGCCTTTGCTCTTATCAAAAACAAATCCATAGCATTGAAAATTTTAATCAAATTCCTTCAAAACCTCTCTTCCTCATTGCTAATGAATTTCTCGATACACTCCCTATCAACCAATATATTAAAGTCAATGGAAAATGGAAAGAGCGCCGCATTACAGTCAATCAAAATGGAGATTTTATCTTTATTGCTGCCCCGCATAAACTTCCCTCTTCTTGTCTACAAACCTATTGTTCTAAAGTGCCTGACGGAACAATTTTTGAACATGCCCCCTTACGGCATCAATTCATGCAACAAATCAGCCACCATTTAGTGCAAGTGACAGGTTCTGCTTTACTTATCGACTATGGTGCTTGTGAGCTTGCCTTTGGCGATACCTTGCAAGCACTCTCGAAACATAGATTTCGTGATGTTTTTGATGCCCCTGGTGAACATGATTTAACATCCCATGTTGATTTTTCTTTTTTAAAAAACATAGCTCTTGAACAGGGCTGTTTTGCTGAAATCTTAGAGCAAGGAGAGTTTCTTTTTAAAATGGGGCTACTGGAGCGCGCAAAACAGCTTGGAGTTGGCAAAAGTGCTCCTTTGCAAGACAAAATCCGCCAAGACATTGAACGGCTCGCTGGTCCAGATCAGATGGGAAAATTATTTAAAGTTTTACATTTCAGTGATAAAAATATCTCCATACCTCCCCAATTTTAATGATCGGCGCTTTTGTCAATAAACACATCATTATCTGAAATATTCATTGACAAATATGAACATCTCCATCCTCACTTTAAATAATCTCCATAAGGAACTTTTATGAAATCTATCCCTCATCCCATTCTTGCAAAAAATCTTTCTACTTTACACACCCATGGAATAAAACATGGATTTTTTACACGTCAAGGTGGTTTTTCAAAAAATCTTTATCATAGTCTTAATGTTGGGAAAGGTTCAAATGATCAACCTGAACATATCGTACAGAATCGTCTTTTGATCGCCAATTATTTTTCTATTGAAGCGCAAAATTTAGTCACAGTTAATCAAATACACTCCTGTAACGTTGTCGTAGCTCATCAAGCAACTATCGGTGCACCTCCTCAAGCTGATGCTCTGGTTACGACTACCCCAGAACTCGTTATTGGAGTTCTTACAGCAGATTGCGGACCCATTCTGTTTGCTGATCCACAAGCTGGAGTCATCGCTGCAACTCATGCTGGCTGGCGTGGAAGCTTAAATGGAATTATCGAGAAAACAATTGCTGTTATGGAAAAACAAGGAGCCAAAAGACAATCAATAACAGCAGTCCTTGGACCTTGTATTGGCCCTTATCACTATGAAGTAACAAACGAATTTTACGACCAGTTTATTGATTACCACAGCAAATACCAAAAATATTTTTTAAAAACAGACAAAATAAATCGCTTTTATTTTAATCTATGGGCATTTATTATAAATCAACTCAAAGAAGCAGGTGTTAATGCTTCTTGTGTAGAGCTTTGTACCTATCAAGATGAACAGCGTTTTTTCTCCTATCGCCGTGCAATACACCGCAACGAACCCGATTACGGACGGCAAATTTCTGCTATTATGCTGAAAAATAAAAGATGAACCCCTTTTATGCTTGAGAACAATACCAAAACTGCAAAACTAAACTTTTTACCCAAATGGAAAAATAAACCCCATTGTACTTTGCTTTTCTCACGAAATTATCTACCAGCCCATAAAATATGATAGCCTTCGCTATGATCATTTTCAATGTTTGGTTATAATGATTGAAGGCAAGATAATACTTCTTTTTATTACTCCCTTTCATTCATCTTAAATATGAAACATTCCCCATATTGAAAGTATTTTTATAAAGTAATAACCAAAAAGCTTAATCAATATGTTTTTCTTTGCCGCATGGAGAAAAAACTTTGCTCTAAAAGTAACAAACTTTTGGAAAAAGAGAAAACATACTGCATAGCTCTTTAATAATAATCAATAAAATTGTAATGGTTTTGTAATTGTTTTCTTGCAATTTAATAAAAAGAAATTAAAAACCGTGTCGCATTCCTACCATGATGATTCAGAGGTTCTACTATGAAACTTTTCTGCGGAAATTCTAATCCACGCCTAGCTGAAGATGTTGCAAATTATTTGAACATCCCCTTAGGCAAAGCAACTGTAAAGCGCTTTGCTGATCAAGAAATTTTCGTAGAACTGCATGAAAATGTACGTGGACAAGATGTTTTTGTTTTGCAATCTACATCCTATCCCGCAAATGATCATTTGATGGAATTACTCATCATGATTGATGCCCTTCGTCGTTCTTCTGCGCGTCGTATTACAGCTGTTATCCCCTATTTTGGCTATGCACGCCAAGATAGAAAACCAGGACCACGAACTCCTATTTCTGCAAAACTTGTTGCCAACCTCATTACTGAAGCAGGGGCCCATCGTGTTTTAACATTAGACCTTCATGCAGGACAAATTCAAGGTTTTTTTGATATCCCTACAGATAATCTCTATGCTGTTCCTGTCATTTCTCGCGATGTCAAAGTGCATTATTCTCTTGAAAATGTTATCGTTGTTTCACCTGATGTGGGTGGTGTGGTGCGCGCGCGCGCACTCGCCAAGCGCTTGAACAGTTTGCTCGCTATTGTGGATAAACGTCGCGAAAGCCCCGGTGAATCAGAAGTTATGAATATCATTGGAGATGTATCGGGAAAAGATTGCCTTTTGCTTGATGATATTGTTGATTCAGGTGGAACTTTATGCAATGCAGCAAGTGCTCTGCTTAAACATGGTGCCAATAGTGTCACAGCTTATATCACGCACGGTGTTCTTTCTGGTAATGCAATCGAGCGAATTGCCAATTCAGAGATGAAAGAATTGGTTATTACAGATTCAATCATGCCAACACAAGCTATTGAGAAAACCCATAATATTCGTGTTTTGCCCATTGCCGACCTTATGGGAGAAGCAATAGCAAGGACAGCAGCAGAACAATCCGTTTCAAGCTTATTTGGTTAAAGTGGTTCCTTGGGATCTCCTGGTGCTGTTTCAACACCAAGATCAGGAAATGCAACAATGCGTTGGCCACTAAAATGCGTATGAATAACAATGAGACCGCGTTCTTCAAAGTAGGTTAAAAGTCGGCGTGCACGGCTTAAAGAATGAGTCCCATAAAGACGTGCTAAAAATGCATCGGATGGACAAGGCTTTCCGCCCAATGCGGCTTGAGCCACGTTCAAGAAGACTCCTTGAACATCTTCTTCCAAACTTTCTGATATCTGCAAAATATGTTTCCAATGTTCACTGACAGCCGTTTGTTCATCAACAAAAGCCTGAGCAATAGCCAATTTACGCCGAAACTGTGAAAGATTAAAAGGAACCTTTGACATACCATGGATACGGCAACGAACTGAAAAATCTTGATAAAGCACCGCTGTTGAACGATAAAAAGCCTCAGAATCCTCAAGAATTTCCCGAATAATATGTTCTGCTTGCCCGTCACGCTCAACATCAGAAAGTTCAGGAAATAAACTCAAGTTTTCTTCCAACAGCTCTTGTTTTTTATGTACTACCTCCTCTAACATCTCGTGCATTGATTTTTCCCTCATCGGCTCTCGTGTTTGTTTAAATGGCGTTAAAATTTCCTCTGGTGAAGCAGTAAAAACGAGCTCTTGCACATCATCCCGCTCTGTTGGAAGTGGCATTAATTTAGGACTAGAAGAGCGTGCCAAAGTTTCAACAGAACCGATAATGATTGGTAAGGGACGTCGTGATAAAGCGGGACCTAAAGCGATAAAATTTCCCCGCTCAAGATCTCTAAACATTTCTGCTTGACGACGCTCCATTCCCAAAAGATCAGCAGCGCGCACCATATCAATATCTAAAAAAGTCCGCCCTATTAAAAAGTTTGAAGCTTCAGCAGCAACATTTTTGGCCAGCTTAGCCAAACGTTGTGTCGCAATAACACCAGCAAGACCACGTTTGCGCCCCCGACACATAAGATTAGTCATAGCACTAAGGGAAATCTTACGTGCTTCATCAGAAACTTCTCCTGCAGCAGTTGGAGCAAACAATTGTGCTTCATCAACAACGACAAGCATAGGATACCAATAATCACGTTCCACATCAAACAGTGCCCCAAGGAAAGCACCCACAGCACGCATCTGTTGTTCAGTATCCAAACCTTCAAGATTAAATACTACAGAAACCCGATGTTGTCGAATGCGATGCGCAATACGCGTCAATTCTAGTTCGCTCCGTTGAGCCTCTACAATAACATGACCAAATTTGTCTGCCAAAGTTACAAAATCACCTTCTGGATCAATCACACAATGCTGTACCCACTGAGCACTTTGTTCTAGAAGACGGCGTAAAAGATGTGATTTACCTGAACCAGAATTACCTTGAACAAGAAGACGTGTTGCCAATAACTCTTCCAAATCAAGAAGTGCTGGCATCGATTTATGCAAAGCACGACTCTCTGATATCTCACCCAAGGCAATCTCAACCTTCATAACATCTCCAGTGTTTGATTTTGAACATATCAGCGCATATTGGTTGATTCTCCATCCTGTACCATAATGTGTAACATTTCCTCTTTTTTAACGATAGAAATCATCGATTTTTCCCACAACTCTTGCATCTATGAATAGTTTGAATTATAGAACAGACTTCTGCGTAGACACCCTTGGAGGCAACGCAGAATGGAGCAATCGCTGCTTATCAGCGCATATCTTCATATCCATGCAAAAACTGTTATTGTTTTTGAAGGATCTCCAATCATGTAAAAAGGACTTAAATTATGAGCAAAAGCTACACTCTTAAGGCCGAAAAACGCGAGCGGGTTGGTAAGGGGTCCTCCCGTGAACTTCGCCGCAACGGTCTTATTCCTGCTGTCATTTATGGTGAAAAACAACCTCCTTTGGCAATAACAGTTCCCTATAAAGAAATTTTCTATAAAATTCACGCTGGTGGCTTTCGTACCACCATTGCAACGATTATTCTTGACAAGCAAAAAATTATGGTTTTGCCAAAAGATTATCAATTAGATCCCGTGCGTGACTTTCCCCTCCATGTAGATTTCTTACGCATTTCAGCAAAATCCGTTGTAGAAGTGAATATTCCTGTTCACTTCCTCAATGAAGATACGGCCCCTGGACTTAAAAAGGGTGGTGTCCTCAATATTGTTCGGCACGAAATTGAATGTACAGCTCCAGCAAGTGCTATTCCTGAAGCTATTGAAATTGATCTCTCCAGCTACTCTATTGGTGATTCTATTCACATTTCAGCAGTGCAACTGCCAAAAGATGTGACTCCCATCATCCAAGATCGAGACTTTACCATTGCAACCATTGCAGCTCCTGCTGGCATGGATGTCAGCGATGAAACCTCTGAACAAGAAAATGATGAAGAAGACACGGAAACTTCATAAAACTCAAAAGGCGGAAATTTTTTCCGCCTTAATTTATGAGACATTACCCTTACTCATACTTTGACTGAAAATACACATGTGGCTTATTGCTGGTCTTGGCAATCCTGGTTTACAATATCAAAATAACCGCCATAATATCGGTTTTATGGCTGTTGATGCCATTTATCAGTCCTTCTCTTTTTCTCCATGGTCGAAAAAGTTTCAAGCAGAAATCTCCAATGGTTTCATAGATAATGAGAAAATTTTTCTTATAAAACCGCAAACTTTTATGAATTGCTCGGGTCAAGCTATCGGTGAAGCTTTGCGATTTTATAAATTAGATTTGAAGAATTTGATCATCATTTATGATGAGTTAGACCTGCCTCCGGGAAGAGTCCGTGTAAAAATTGGTGGAGGAAATAATGGACATAATGGTATTAAATCTATTGATACCCATTGTGGTACTAATTATTGCCGTATACGCATAGGAATTGGTCATCCTGGAAGCAAAGAACTTGTTCATCAGCATGTCCTAGGAAATTTTACCAAATCTGATCAAGAATGGCTTCCCCCTCTCTTAGAGACAATCGCAAAAAATATCGCTCTCCTTATAAAAGATGACAAATCCCTCTTTATGAATGAAGTTTCACAAACAATAAAAAATAAGAACTGACCCTAACAGCTTATTTCTCTCATCAATAAAAAAACAACTTTTCTCTATAAAATCTATACATATAACTTATTGATTTATAAAAATTAATTGTTTTATATTCTTGAATAGAAATGCCAAATATCACAAGATTTATTTTAAATCTATTAATAATGAAACCATAAAAACCATTGGCTTACACCTCACAAGTTGGAGGACATATGAATAAAAACTTTTGAAAAAAGAAAGAAAAATGCCTCTTATAAATTTCCTCAAAGGCAAAACCTGTTGGGAAAATATGAAAGCTAGCAAATAAAATAATGATATTTGTACATATCTTTTGAAACAGAGAAGAGGTCTATACTCTTTTTTTGGAGGAAGAGAAGATTGAACAGCAAACCAAAATACCCAAACGGCTCTCTCCAATCTTCTCCCCTAAATTAAAAAAAATCATTTGGCTGAATGGTCGATTGTAGCGGATCGTAACCATTTGATTGTTGACTATAAACTGTAGGAATACTCCTATTGTTTTGCAATACCACAACACGCGAACCAACGGGAACACGATCATAAAGATCGATAATATCTTGATTAAGCAAACGGATACACCCACTTGAAATAGCACGCCCAATTGACCACGATTCGTGTGAGCCATGAATACGGAAAAGTGTATCTTTCCCATTTTTGAACAAATAAAGTGCCCGCGCACCTAATGGATTATCGGGCCCTGGTGGCATTCCTTTCCCAAGATGACCATAACGTTCTGGTTCTCGAGCCATCATAGCTGCAGTAGGAGCCCAATTTGGCCACCGACGCTTGCGCTGTATAACCCCCTCACCTTCAAATGCTAGGCCTTCTTTACCGACACCAATCCCATAACGCAAAGCTTTTCCATTTTCACCAATAAGGTAAAGAAAACATTCTTCCGTATCTATAACCAATGTTCCAGGCGCATAAGATGTATAATAAATCACCTCTTGTCGCCAATATTTTGGATCAATTGTCGCAAGATCAACAGCAGGTAACGAATAGGTCTCATTCGTTACAGGACCATACAAAGCCTGTATTTCTGGTGGAATGTATCGAACTTGTTGAAAAGGTACCGATGACATATCTGACTGACGTGTAGCACATCCAGCCAAAGCCAAAAGTGCTGCAATTAAAAAGGCACAACGAGATAACACTCTTCTATTTTCTCCGATTAATTATTTATGCAGATTTGCATACCATGAAAAACTTAGCACACTATTAACATTAATTCGAAGTTTTCTTATCCTTGTAACTAAGGAGAGCATTAAGATAAGAAGAACTAAGGTAAAAAAGTAGATACCTACTACTTTAGACTTTTTTCTCACTTATCGCAAGACAAGGACTATAACTCTTCTGAAAATATGCTATAAAAAGGAAGCTTTATCTTAACCATAAAATCAGTAGAAAAGAAAGACTCTCATGGGCTTTAAATGCGGTATTGTCGGATTACCTAATGTTGGGAAATCAACTCTTTTTAATGCATTAACAAAAACAGCTACTGCACAGGCTGCCAACTATCCTTTTTGTACCATTGAACCCAATACTGGTGAAGTTGCTGTTCCAGATTTACGAATGGAAAAAATTGCATCAATTGCTGGTTCAAAAGAAACGATTCCTACACGCATTAACTTCGTTGATATTGCGGGGTTGGTACGAGGAGCTTCAAAAGGCGAAGGTTTAGGCAATAAATTTTTAGCCAATATTCGTGAAGTCGATGCCATTGTCCACGTTTTACGCTGTTTTCAAAACGAAGATATTACCCATGTAGAAGGACATATTGATCCTGTTAGTGATGCAACAACGGTTGAAACCGAACTCATGCTTGCAGATCTTGAAAGTCTTGAGAGACGAATCGTACAAATCCGTAAACGGGCAATTGGAAAAGACAAAGAAGCCCTTACAATTCTACCCATTATGGAAAAAGCATTAAACATACTGCAACAGGGAAACCCTATCCGCTTATTACTCAAAGATATCTCTTCTGATGAACAGAACATTCTTAAAAGTTTAAATCTTTTAACCTCCAAACCTGTACTTTATGTTTGCAACGTAAGCGAAAATGACGCCGCTCATGGCAATAGTTTTACCCAAACAGTTGAAAAAATGGCAACAGAGCAAAATGCGCAAAGCATTATCATTTCGGCTTCTATCGAAGCGGAAATCACGCAACTGAGTGATGCTGAAGCCTCAGAATATCTCAATGCTCTAGGACTCTTTGAACCAAGTTTAAATCGCCTTATTCGCGCTGGTTATCATTTACTTGATCTCATTACTTACTTCACCTGTGGGCCTAAGGAAACGCGAGCATGGACAATTGCGCGTGGTACCAAAGCTCCCCAAGCAGCTGGCGTTATTCACTCAGATTTTGAGCGCGGCTTCATTCGTGCACAAACCATCAGCTACAATGACTATATTGCTCTGGGTGGAGAAAGCGGTGCAAAAGAAGCAGGAAAAGCCCGCGATGAAGGAAAAGAATACATTGTGCAAGATGGCGATATCATGTTATTTAAACATAATACTTAAATCTTCACTCTATCTTAATAGTTTATCTTGAAAATTTTGTATTAAGTTCATGAGAGCTTACCGCAAAAGTTCCTAAAGGTCTCCTGAACAAAAAACAGGTGCTACCATTATTGTGACAGCAACTGTTTTATCCATTCAAGAATGGAAATATAAAATTAGCGCGTCCAACGCCCTTCGTATTTAAATGTTGGAGCGTCCTTTAAAGAATCTTTTGTCGCATTTGTAATAAGTTTCCACTTACCATAATCATTTGTCATCTGGATTGTTTCTGGAGAAACGACCACATAACTCTCCCCTATACCAAGGAAACCACCAACTGCAACAACAAATCCCGCAATATTATTTTCACGTAAAATAATATCTTTTACTTCACCAATATTTTCATCTTCTATATTATATACCTTAGCACCTATAAGGCTAGAAGCAACAAAATCCGTTGCTAAAGGTGTTACATAACGCACAGAATTATTTATCCCTACCTGTACAATACCTGTCGAAGAAATCATTTCAGGTTTAAAAGGTCCTTCAAAAGACTGCGCATAAGTACTAGAAATCATCAAAATTGACATAAGAGTAGTACATGAAATTTTTTTCATTTTAACATCTCCGTTTTTACTTTGCTTTTACTTTATAAAACCTCAATGCATTATAAACAGATTTGTTCCTTATGCTTTTTATACTCTTTCAAAACCAGTCGTCTTATCCTTCTTTCTTTATTTCATCTTTTGTTTCTTTCTCAAACTCTTCTTCTAAACTACGCCAAATACGACCTTTTAAAATATAAACAAGCCCTGCAAAAATGATTAAAAATAAAATAACACGAAAACCGGTTTTTTTACGAATTTCCATATGAGGATCGGCAGCCCACATCAAAAAAGCAGAAACATCACGGGCGTAATGTTCAACGGTTTCTGGGGTTCCATCTTCATAAGCAACTACACCATCACTCAAAGGAGGTGCCATAGTTAAAAAATTACTGGCAATAAAATAAGGATTATACCAATAACCATCAGCAACTTTTACCTTCTTCGGCGCTTCCTGATATCCTGTTAAAAGAGCTGTAATATAATCTGGACCAGCCGTATCATAATGAGTCAAAACATCCGTAATTAAAGCAGGAAAAGGTAAAGATACACCACGTGCACGTGCCATCAATGACAAATCTGGAGGATAAGCACCATTCAAAACCTGTCTTGCTTCTTCTTCATACGCAAAGGGAGAAGGAAAATAATCCGTTGCAACCCCAGCACGTTTAAAAAATTTTCCTTCTCGATTAGGACCATCACGCACTTCATACTGCCCCGCCAAAACTTTAATCTGTTCTTGATCATACCCAAGAGCTTTTAAATTGCGAAAAGCCACATATTTTAGCCCATGGCAGCTGGAACAAACTTGTTTATAAACCTTTAATCCGCGCCTCAATTGCGCCTTATCGTAGAACCCAAATGGACCTGAAAAACTCCATTCTTGTTTTTTAGGAACCTGTAAAGGAAAAGAAATAAATCCCTCTTCCTGATCAGAGGCACCACCCGCTAAACTCTGAGCAGAAAAACTCATAGCAACAATAACAACCAGCCCGACAAAAACATTTACCATAGTCTCTTTTTTTTCTGTTTTAAATCTTGCATAATTGAAGAAGGAAGAGAATAATTTTTTTCAAACGCTGGCAAAATCGGCAAAATAACCAAAAAAAATATAAAATAATAAACCGTAGCCAATTGTGTCCATAAAAGAATTTTGTCACTTATTTCTCTTGACCCCAACCAACCAAGAAAAACGACATCAATAACCAACGCCCAAAAGAAAATTTTATAAACAGGTCGATATCTTGCTGAACATATTTTAGAGCGGTCCAACCATGGCACAAAAATTAAAATGCAAATCGAACTGACGAATAAAACAAAGCCAACAAAGTTTGAAGAGAAAATACCAATATCAAAAGTTATAGCACGAAGCATCGCATAAAAAGGCAAAAAATACCATTCTGGAACTACACGAAGAGGTGCCTTTAAAGGATCTGCCACACTATAATTTTCAACCTGCCCCATATAATCGGGCATATAAAACAAAAACCAGGCAAAGAAGATGAGAAAAACAGTAATAGCAAAAATATCTTTGATCAGTGCATAAGGCGAAAATGGAACCGTTTCCTTATCTGACTGTATAGCAAGACCCGTTGGATTTCCTTGCCCAACACAATGAATTGCCCAAATATGAAGCCCCACAAAAAGAAGCAAAACAAATGATAAAACATAATGGAAAACATAAAAACGATTCAACGTTGGTTGTCCTACGACATAACCACCAAGAAGTGTCTCATGCAACCAAGACCCCACTAAAGGAATCGTTTTGAAAAGCCCTGCAATCACTGAAGCAGCTGAAATAGACATCATCCCCCAAACAAGCACATAACCAAAAAACGCTATTGCCATCATGATGATATAAATAAAAATACCTGTAACCCATACCATTTCTCGCATATTTTTATAAGAACCATAATAAAGTCCACGTGCCAAATGGATATAAACAGCAATAAAAAAAAACGAAGAGCCTACACAATGCCATGGACGAAAAAGCCAACCAAACTGCCCTTCACGCCGAAATCGTTCACTAGTTTCAAAAGCCAAATGAATATCCGGAACATAATGCATAGCCAAGACAATACCTGTCAATAGCTGTGATAAAAGCATAATGGTTAAAATACCGCCAAATGTGTAAAAGTAATTAAGATTACGCGGAACAGGAAAAATCACAAATGCATTATAAAAAAAACGAGGAAGAGGAAAACGCTTATCAAACCAACGAGCAAGTGCATTTTTAGGACAATAAGGAGAAAACCTTGTCATAACCTTATCCTATTTTGAGCAAAGTATCAGAAAGAAATTGGTAAGGAGGAATAGCCAAATTATAGTTAGCTGGACCCGAACGCACTCTTCCAGCTGTATCATAAACAGACCCATGACATGGACACAACCACCCTCCAAATTTCCCAGATTGCCCAAGTGTTACACAGCCTAGATGCGTACAAAGATTAATAACAATAAGCCAATTTTCACGTCCTTTACCTGCTGAACGCGCAAAATCTGTTGCTTCCTTTTCACCTTCAAGATTAGGATTGCGCGCTTGACGATCTTTTAGAAGTCTCACTTCAGTAGCGCGCGCATCAGCAATTTCTTTTGCCGTACGATTTCGAATAACAACAGGCTGTCCTCGCCACTTTACCGTTATCGACATCCCCTCTTCAATACCAGAAAGATCAACCTCAACAGAGGAAGATGCCAAAACAGCTTCATCTGGACGCAACTGACGGATAAAAGGCCACATAACCGCTCCCATTCCAACTGCTCCTGCAACAGCTGTTACCAAAAACAGAAAATCCCGCCTCGTTTGCTCACCCATGGCCTTAACTTAAAGAGACACTTTGCTAAAACACCCTTTTTACCATACCCTCTCCCATTGTACAATGCTTGATCACTCAGTTACCTCAATCATAAAAACATCCCCGTAAAAACTCCTGCCATTTGTATGGTTTATACAAAAAACTGTTTTATAATGATAATTCATCATTTTACAGAGTGAATGAAATCCTGAAACACCGTAAGGTTTTTTCATTTCCAACCTATTCATATTAATCAATCAAAATTACTCCCCCGCCCGTGAAAATCAGAGATAGCATGTAAATAAACACTTCTAAAGAAAGATAGTCTTATTATGACCATATCTCTGTAAACAAGTTGAGCTTATCGGTTATTTCTTTAACACATTTACAGCATCTCTCCCTCTCTCAATTCCAACTGGTTGTATGAGTATTTTTTTCGCTTCTGTTTTTGCATAAAAAGCATATTTTGTTGATTTTAATTAAAATGGATGATCTAACCTCATTAAATATCCCACTTTTCAACATAATGAGCCAATCCATTCATGGATCGCTCAATAAAATGAAGTCCCGAATAGGGAGCTTCTCTCTTATCCCAAACAGATCTGTATACATAACTTTTTCCCTGAAATTTAAAGGGAATAAAAATTAACCGTAAAAAACATGTATTTCTCAAAGCATATTTTTCGAATAAATTGTGGTATTTCTTTACAAAGTCGAAAGAAAAGTCATATTACAGAGAACATGACACTTCATATAGCTCTTTTCCAACCTGATATTGCTGGTAATACTGGAACGATTTTACGTCTTAGCGCTTGCTTTGGTTTACATGTGCACATTATTGAACCTGCAGGCTTCAATCTGTCGGATCGTAATCTCAAACGCGCAGGATTGGATTATCTCGAATATGCTTCCTTAGAACGACACATTGATTGGCAACATTTTATAAGCTCCATGAAACACTTTAACCACCGCCTGTTGCTTTTAAGTACAAAAGCAAAAACATGCTATACGCAGATATGCTATCAAAGAAATGATGTTTTACTTTTTGGTCGGGAATCAGCTGGAGTTCCCGATTATGTTCATGAAACGGCCGATTACACACTGAAAATTCCCATGCAACCACAGGCACGCTCTCTCAATCTCGCCATGAGCGTGGCTATAACAACAGGAGAAGCATTGCGCCAAATTGGTTATTATGAAAGAAAATGTATTTTATAAAAATATAAATTATCACGAAAAACAATAATACAACATATAAAGAACAGTTAGAGCGTATAATGCCTATCATTTTCAAACAATTAAGTGCTTGTAAAATAAACATTTCTTAGTGCCCATCACATCCATTTCATATCACCTCATATCACCACCTATGAATGATTAAATACTCCTCATAGTAAAAATCCAGTGAACATCCCCCTCTTTATGGTCATACAAGGTGCAAACCGCTATCACTATTCTCTTTATTCGTTCTCATTTTCGAGAATCCTTATCTTTGAGATGGTTTATAAGAGACATTTTCCCCCTCTGTAATCGTTTTTACTCATACAGCTTCCCCCTCGTGACACGTAAGGCAATAATTTTGATTGATGTAATATGAACAGGTTTGAAATAACCTTACAATATTGTGGACTCTTCTTTCACATGAATAATGATTATTATAAATTAATATGTTGACTTAAAAAATATAAACAACAGTGGGTTTATAAACAGAAATATTATAAATCAATTTTTTCTAATAGTGCATGACGATCCATTAAAAATCCGCTTTCAATCCATATCATTTCTAGCTCTTTAAGCTTTTTTCCTAAAAGTATACCTTTCGTAAAACCTTTTTTTATTAAATCGTTACCATTAATAGGAAAAGTTGGAATTTGCCATTTTTTGGCAAGTTGATAAAGCTTAATATAACCCTCTGCTTTTTGCAAAGCATCACTTTTTTCCAGATGATCAAGATGTGATGCAGCGACAGACAACGATAATTGATCTAAAACTGGCTGTCGTCCATGAAAATAAATCAGTTTTTGCACAAAATGATCAGAACAGTTTTGGTTTATTATTTCTAACTCTGCCCATTCTTTTAATCGCGTTGTTTCCTTAAGAGAAAAACGCAAGCGCTGTGCCATTTCATGAAGACGCATGGGATCAGGAGGAAGAAGGCTTTCTAGCCGTAACAATGGATCAACTTTCCAACCAAGAGCCTGTTCTGTCTTCACCAATGCGTGAATTGCATCAATACCCCATCGTTCTGTTTCAGGGAAAATGAGTGCCAAAATTCTGCTTTGTCGCATCCATAAAAGAGCACGCGTTGGATCAAACGCCGCAAGAAGCTTTTTCATTTCTGCCCAAATACGTTCAGAAGAAAGTTTTTTTAAACCGTGTTTTAAACGAACACATGCCTTCAATCCTTGCACATCAGGTCGCCCTGCTCCATACCACGCAAAAAAGCGAAAAAACCGTAAAATACGCAAATAATCTTCGCCAATACGATCTTCTGCAACCCCAATAAAACGAACTGTTCGGCTAGCAATATCACTCAAACCTCCCACATCATCATAAAGGTTGCCAGCAGCATCACAATAAAGCGCATTTATCGTAAAATCTCGCCGTTCAGCATCTTTTTTCCAATCACGACCAAATGCCACTTTTGCATGACGACCATCCGTTTCAATATCGCAGCGAAGCGTTGTAACCTCATAAGAACATGAATGAGCAACTACTGTTATTGTACCAAACGCAATCCCTGTAGGAATAGCTTTAAATCCTGCTGCTTCTACACGTGCGATAATCTGTTGCGGCAAGCAGGTTGTGGCAATATCAATATCACTAATAGGCTGCCCTAGCAGTTGATTGCGTACTGCTCCCCCTACAATACGCGCCTCTTCCCCCTCCACAGACAAAACACGAAGAAGTGTTTGGATATCACTTTGTTGTAACCACGCAACCTGTTTGAAGTTCTGTCTTATATTCACCCTTTAACCTTTCAAAAAAGTTGTCTTCATTTCTTTAAAAAGCTCTCTTCATAAAACAATTTTTTTAAGACATCCCTTATAAAGCACGTCTATTCTTCCAAAGAAACTTTTCTCTTCTATATGAATATGAAAAAAAACGGCATATGATACTTCATTTCTTCTCATTTTCTGTTACAAACAATAAGATATCCATTATCATGCAGAGAAAATTACCATTTTTGCGACAAACGCCTTAAGGAAGAAATATGAGTCAACATGATCCATCATCCAATTCTATAAAAAAGGTCAATATCAATCATGAGGCTCAAGTCATTATTGATGATATTGATACGGCACACAAAGAGTTGGATATTTTACAACAAGAAATTGACAAAGTTATTTTTGGGCAAAATCAGGTAATCGAATATGCTTTAATCGCTATTTTTGCTGGTGGTCACGCCCTTCTTGTCGGTGCTCCAGGACTTGCAAAAACACGTCTTGTTGAAACATTGGGAACAGTTTTAGGGCTTGATGAAAAACGCATCCAATTCACTCCTGACTTAATGCCATCGGATATTATTGGTTCTGAAATTATGGATTCCGATAAAGACGGTAAACGTTCTTTTCGATACATTCAAGGTCCTATTTTTACGCAACTTCTCATGGCCGATGAAATCAATCGTGCTTCCCCACGGACACAGTCAGCCCTTTTACAAGCTATGCAAGAATATCATGTTACTGTTGCAGGTACCCGTTATGATTTGCCACAACCTTTTCATGTTCTTGCAACGCAAAATCCTCTCGAACAAGAAGGGACCTATCCACTTCCTGAAGCACAACTGGATCGCTTTTTGATGCAAATCGATATTGACTATCCTGACCTCACAACAGAGCGACGGATTATTTTAGAAACAACAAAAGAAAAAAAATCAAATGCAAAACCAATTTTATCCGGCAAAAAATTGCAAAAAATTCAAAATATCGTTCGCAAAATGCCTCTTTCAGAAAATGTGATTGAAGCTATTTTAAAAATTGTCCGCTCATCTCGCCCTCATAAAGACAATAGTCTTGCTAATACTTATGTATCTTGGGGACCTGGTCCACGGGCATCACAAGCCCTTTCACTTTGTGTTCGCGCTCGTGCTCTTTATTATGGACGCTTAGCTCCTTCACTTGATGATGTTGAAGCATTGGCCTATCCCGTATTACAACACCGCATGGCTCTTAATTTTTCTGCCCGTGCTGAAGATATAACCGTAAAAGATATTATTAATAACCTTGTGAAAGATGCTCTTTGAATGGCTCTTGGCAAAAAAGTTTTACAAAAGCCTCCATTGTCGCTGGCAAATGAACTGCATAAGGATACTGGCAAAATGCCATATTTCCTTTTACAAGCGCGTCATATCGCTAATACACTGATAACCGGATGGCACAGACAACGTAAAAGCGGTAATGGGGAAAACTTTTGGCAATTTCGTCCCTATATGGAAGGAGAATCCATTACCCGCATTGACTGGCGTCGCTCAGCGCGTGATGAAAATACATATCTCCGTGAACATGAATGGCAAATGACACAAACCGTTTGGCTTTGTCCTGATCAGAGCGCATCAATGCATTACTGTTCGCGCTTTTCTAAAATCTCTAAAGGTAATCATGCCACTCTTCTTACCCTTACCTTGGCATCCCTTCTTGCACGCAGTGGCGAACATATTGCTATTCCCAACTTAATGTCCCCCACAATGACATCCAATGTCGTAGAACGAATAGCCTTTGCTTTAGAAAATCATTCAGATGAAAATTCATTTCCGGATTTTTCAACGATTACACGCTTTTCACATGTCGTTATAATGAGTGATTTTCTCGACTATCCTGAAAAAATCATCCAACATTTAACCGTTTTAACTACAAAACAGGTGACAGCTCATTTAATTGAAATTTCTGATCCCGCAGAAGAAAGCTTCCCCTACACAGGTCACACAGCATTTTTGGATCCTGAAACGAAAGAGAAACATGTTTCCACTAAAGCAGAAGATCTTCGTAAGAGCTATTGTAAACTATATCACGCAAGGCGACAAGAATTGGTAAATTTTTGCGCACGCCAAGGATGGTCTTATCACGTTAGTACAACGGATCAACCTTTAACAGAGACCATTTTTCATCTCGCAAATACAATGAGCGACTCTCCATTGCAAAAAAGGAGGGCACTTTGAGTTTTGCTGCTCCCTTTCTGTTACTAGGGCTTTTGTTCCTACCGGTCATTTGGTGGCTATTGCGGATAACTCCTCCATCTCCGCGTAAAGAGCTTTTTCCCCCTTTTCGCTTCTTACCCAAACCAACTCATCAACAAGAAACAGCAAAACATACACCTTGGTGGTTGCTCTTGTTGCGTTTAACCATAGCGGCACTTGTTATCATAGCTCTAGCACGCCCCACTTGGAATCAAAAACCAATAAGCCTTTCTGGGTCTCAACCCCTTGCACTCATTATTGATAATGGTTGGGTTTCTGTAAAAGAATGGAAAAAACGCATCTCTATCGCTGAAATACTCCTTGCACAGGCAGAAAAACAGCAAAAAGATATTTATCTTGTTGCAACGGCTGAACATGATATCTCCAATATAGAGCCCCAACCAGCCAAGATTATAAAACAGCATTTAATGCATTTGCAACCGCGTCCTTGGCCTGTCAACCGTGTGCATGCCTTCAAAAAACTCAGCGAAATAACCAAAGGAAAACCTCTTGATATTGCTTATTTAAGTGATGGATTACAAACAAATGAAGATGAGCAAGCTTTTGCTCTTCTTGAAGAACTAAAACCTAGAAACTTCTTGTGGTATTTGACTGATATTTCCGATTTAACCGGCATAACATCCATAGAAAATAACAATGGAAACATGGGCGCGCGTATTATCCGCTCAACAACACACAGTAATACTCCCGCTATACTCAGCCTTTACGATTCAAATAATCAACTTCTCGGTCAATTTACGAACAATTTCTCTGAAGGAGAAACAACAGTACTTGTTCCTTTTAATGTACCACTTGAACTACGCAATGATATCGCTTGGATAAAAATAAACAATCAAAACCATGCTGCTGCAACCTTCTTGGTAGACAGCCATAACAGGATAAGCCGTGTTGCTCTTCTCTCACCCGATACCAATGAAATGGCACAGCCTTTACTTGCTCCATTTTATTACATTATTAAAGCCTTACAAGGTCATACACAGCTTATAACAGCCGGTGGAAGAGAACTTTCAACGGATATTGATCATTTGCTTAAACAAAATCCATCTGTTTTTATTATGGGTGACATTGTTAACATGCCCGAAAATGCAGAAAAAAAACTTTCTGATTTTGTGAATAAAGGGGGAACACTCATCCGCTTTGCAGGAGAAAAACTCAGTAGCGCAGAACATTACGATAACCTTCTTCCGATACCACTGCGCCCAGGCCAACGTTCCCTTGGAAGTATTATGTCTTGGACAAAACCACAAAAGCTTGCACCTTTTGCAAAAAATAGCTTTTTCTTTGGTCTTCCCTTTCCAGGAGATGTTACTGTCTCTCGCCAAATCCTCGCAGAACCAACCCCAGATCTTTTTGAAAAAACGTGGCTTAGCCTTTCGGATGGAACTCCTCTTATTACCGCAGCAAAACGTGGTAAAGGAACCCTCATTCTCATTCATGTTGCTCCTGACCCAACATGGTCTAATCTTCCTCTTTCTGGCTTTTTTGCACAAATGCTGCAAAAATTAATCACATTAGGTTCTAACGAAAACACAAACCTAACACACAGAGAAAAAAGAACAGTGGTACAAAACCCTTGGCGAACTATAGCCGTTGACGGACAATTACAAGTACCATCCTCTGATATTGTTCCACTGGTCTTTGATGCTCAAAATCCACCCCGTCCTTCCTATCATACCCCACCAGGACTTTATGGTGTCAAAAACAATTTTTATGCACTTAATCTCTTAACTCATTCATCGCGCTTGATGAAACAATCATCATTGCCACCTTCTCTTAACAAGAGTCCTTTATCTTACGATACAAAAGAAAAAAATCTTACCGGTCCACTTTTAGGATTAGCCATCTTATTATTCGCCTTTGATAATTTTCTCATTTTATGGATGGGAGGTATTTTTTCTTTCAATAAACGGCATAATATGTTTTTCCTCCCTCTCATAATTCTTATTGCCTTGTTTGCATATGCTCCAATTCTTCATGCACAAACGACAGAAAATCATCATGATAGTGTACAAGCCGCTGGTGCAACACATCTTGCCTACGTTATAACCAACAATCGTGAAATTGATACAACGAGTAAAAGTGGTCTAGAAGCCTTAAGCCAATTTATTGCAGAGCGCACAATGCTTTCCCCTGGCTCTGTTACAGCACTTGATCTCGATAAAGATGAACTCTCCTTTTATCCTCTTATTTACTGGCCAATTGATGTTGAGAGTCCTATACCAACTCCCAAAAGCCTTGAAAAAATAAATAATTTTATGAAACATGGGGGAACAATTTTATTTGACACACGCGATCAGATAAAGAGCAATCTTAATCTTGAAGGAGATGCCACTCCAGAAACGCAAAGATTACGAACCATCTTAAAAGGATTAAATATTCCATCCATTGAGCCAGCATCAACCGATCACGTTGTTGCACGTTCCTTTTATATTATGCCAGATTTTCCTGGTCTCTACCGTGGTTCACCTTTATGGGTTGAATCCTCATCAACAAACAAAAAAAATAAAAATTCTCTTGCCAGTGGTGATAACGTAAGTTCTCTTCTCATCACCGCAAATAACTTTGCCGGTGCTTGGGCACTCGATGAAAAAGGAACATGGAAATATCCCCTTGTTCCCAATGATCCAATGCAACGTCTATGGGCATTTCGCGCAGGTTTAAATATTGTTCTTTATGTGCTTACAGGAAACTATAAAGCGGACCAAGTTCATGTTCCTGCGCTCTTGGAACGCTTTAAAAGAGAAAGAAGGCAATGATACCACTTTTCACTTTTCAGCCTTTCTTACCACTCTTTTGGATTCTGCTCTTAAGCGGAATATCCTTTCTTTTTGTCGTTGTTGGTCTTGTTACGCAACGTCAAGGTTCTATATTTCGTCTGATGGCATTAAGCGCCCTCATCCTTGCTTTGCTTAATCCAATGATCATAAAAGAACAGCGCGAACCACTGAAAAGCACAGTGGGAATTATTATTGACCGCAGCAAAAGCCAAACATTTGGAACACGTACAAACGACAGTGATGAAGCGCGCGCGCAATTAACTCAAGTATTGGCGCATTATCCACAATTTGAACCACGTTTTATTGAAGCTGGAAAACTTGCTGATAATCAGTATGCGCCCTCAACGAATTTGTTTGAGACTTTAACACAAGCAGTATCTGATGTACCATTCTCTCGTTATGCAGGAACCATTTTTATCACTGATGGACAAGTGCATGACATCCCTGACCTATCAGATCTTCATCATAAAGCACCTCTCAATGCTTTGATTACAGGATACTCAGATGAATTTGATCGCCAAATCAAGTTTATTTCTCCTCCACGCTTTGCCCTTGTCAACAAACCACAAACGCTCTCCATTTTGGTAGAAGATAAAGGCCCCGCCAAAAAAACAATACCACAGAAAGCAAATATTACACTAAGCGTCAATGGACAAGACATTGGCCATTATTCTGTAACTCCTGGCGTGATTTTTCAAACTGAAATTACTCTTCCTCATGCTGAAAAAAATATTATCCAAGTTATAACTGATCCATACAAAGGTGAACTAAGCTTTGAAAATAACCGCGCTATAACAATTATTGAAGGAATCAGAGAAAATTTACGCGTTCTTCTTATTTCAGGTGCTCCTTATAATGGAGAACGGACATGGCGAGACCTTTTGAAAGGTGACTCCAATATTGATCTTGTTCACTTTACTATTTTGCGTCCCCCCACCAAAGCAGATAATACGCCCTCAAGCCAATTATCCTTAGTGGTCTTTCCCACAAGAAAACTCTTTGTTGAAGAAATTAATAACTTTGATCTCATCATCCTTGATGGCTACCAGCACTCTACTGTTCTCCCCTTAATCTATTATGATTATATCGCCCAATATGTACAAAAGGGGGGTGCATTGTTGATGGTAACAGGACCTGAATTTACCCAAAAAAACTCACTTGCGAAAACACCTTTAATAAGCATTCTACCGGCATTGCCCAATGGAACTATTATTGAAAAACCTTTTCGCCCCACATTAACCAAAGAAGGTGAGCGCCATCCTGTCACAAGGGGTCTTGCAACACTTAACCTTCCAGCTTCTCAATGGGGACAATGGTTGCGACAAATTGCTATTCAAAATATAAATAACGGAATCGCCCTCATGAAAGGAGCCAATGAACAACCACTTTTAATTCTCTCCCATGTTGATAAAGGGCGTGTAGGCATGTTGCTTTCCGATGAAAGTTGGCTTTGGGCTAGAGGTTTCGAAGGCGGAGGTCCTTATGCTGCTCTTTATCGACGAATTGCCCATTGGCTTATGAAAGAACCAGAACTTGAAGAAGAAAAATTAAGTGCAACCAGCAGCAATCATCATTTAACAATTCGCCGCCAAACCCTCAAAGAGCATCCAGAGCCCGTCGAAATAATCTTTCCCTCTGGAAAAAAAGAAAATATTACTCTCACCAAAGAACAAGAAGGCCTTTTTACTGCAACTGTGACCACTGATGAGACAGGAGTTTTTACCATTAAAAATGGCGATTTAACAATACTTTCTTCTGTAGGGATGCTCGATAATCTTGAGTTGTTTGACTTGACTTCAACACAAGAAAAACTGGCCCCCATTATTAAGCACACTGGTGGCTACATCGGACGTTTACACCCTGAGGGAAAAGAAAATTTTCACCTTCCTCCATTTAAGCTGATTCAATCAAAAACAAGTCCGTCCTCTTCCCCAGCACATTCAATTGTTCTGAAAGAAGCAACAGAAACCCGTTTAATCAATACCTTTTATTTTTCGATATTTTCTGGTTTTTTTGCACTGCTTGCCTGCCTTTTACTGTTGAGCAGCATGTGGTATTATGAAGGCCGTTAAAAAGTCTGAGATTTCGTATAATAGTTTTAAAATTCAGCTTATCTTTTTACGTATTTACTTGTCTTTTGTAATTAGATAACGTATTGATTTATAACTCAAAATACAGTGGAATTCTCCTTATTTCCAATATCCTCATATTAAAACAATAAAAAACATTCTCTTGCGTATTATTAGAAGGGATGCTGTATGGATAGAAACCATTGAAGAAAAGAGTGAAATACCTCTTATGAATCCTCTTAAAGCAAAGCAAGGATTTTCATAAAATTGGGGGAAAATAGTATGATGTTTTTTATTTGCACCTTGTATAAGTGTAGAGATGGTAGTGTACAGTAAGCCCTATATAGTTCACAGAAGCTTTCCATTATAATATCGAGTACCATCGTGAAATTAGCTCAAACGCATTGAGAAATGTTTTTTTTACAAATATGTGAATCTACAACACAATGATATTTTATTAGGGATATTCTATTTGGAACATTCCGCTTGAGACATTCTTTTTTGCAAGCTAATTTTCATTTTACAATCTTTCTTGCCTTTAAGCACTAACTTATCTTATGTTTATTCTTTAAATCGTTTTTAATACTTTACGAGCTTTTATGTTTTATCTTGCCCATATATCGGATGTACATCTTTCCCCTCTCCCGCAACCTTCCCTTTTTGAACTTTCTGGGAAACGTCTTACCGGTTATCTGAACTGGCAAAAAAAACGTAAGAGTCAGATGGCAACAGATGTCCTAGAAACTTTAATAGATGCCTTGAACAAAACAAAACCTGATCACCTTGTGATCTCTGGTGATCTTGTAAATCTTGCTCTCGATAAAGAATTTGTACAAGCTCATCGTTGGCTACTTAACCTAGGAAAACCTCAAGATATTTCTTTGACATTTGGAAATCACGATGCCTATGTCCGCGGCGCTTTACAAAAAGCATGCACTCTCTTTAAACCTTGGATTACAGGTGACATCCCTCAAAAAAGTGCCTTTCCTTATATGCGCATTCGCAAAGATGTTGCCATCATAGCAGCTTCTTCAGCCATTGCGACATTGCCTTTTCAAGCTTCTGGCTATTTTGGTAAAATGCAAGCGCAAACTTTACCGCTCTTTTTAAAGGAAGCAGCACAGCGCAACCTTTTTCGTGTCGTCATGATTCACCACCCCCCCTTTCCAAAGGCAACGTCTTGGCATAAAAAACTACGGGATATAAAACGTTTTCTAGACATTATCAAATACCACGGTTGTGAGCTTATTCTTCACGGACATACTCATTTACCCACATTGAATTACATTGAAGGACCAATTAAAAAAATTCCTATTGTTGGTGTTCCTTCCGCATCACAAGCTTTTGGTGATAAAAAACCGCCCGCAGGCTTTAATTTATTTTCCATTGAACGCTTACAAAATCAATGGCATTGCCAATTACAACGTTATAGCATTATCAACCCCAAAAACGAGATTGCATGTACTGAAACAATTAATCTTTAAACACCTTCATAGTTGCCCAAACAACCAAAAATAAAAACATTTTTATTTCACATCCCTTTGGAAATCATAATTCTTATTTCCCTTTTTCTCCTTAAAAGATAAAGTTTCACCTTCTCTGTCAATAGATCAATTTTTCTCAGACAGTTCCATCTGCTGCCCCACTTATGTGACTAGCTTTTTACAAACTTATCGGTTTTCTTCCTTCCCGCTCTAAAGGACGAAAATTCTACCACATCTGATTTATAAATAATTCGGATTCTTGTCTCACGGGTTCCAGCTGCTAATTGCGCATGTGATTTACTTCACAAAGCTCTACACATAAACCCTGCTTTGAATTTCATCATCCACTCCTCCAAAAGCATCTAATGCCTAAAATCCTTATATTATTACAATGATGATATTTTATAGAATAATAGAGAAGCTCATTCAGCTTCTATACCTGAAAATCAATGGCTAAAAAAGCCAAATAATAACTAAAGTATATAATTTAAATAACCCAACCTACTTGTGATTCATAAACAAATGATGTTGATTGATTTATCGTAAATAGATTTGAAATGATCCATTACTATTTCACTCGAAATTTATTATCGTACATTAAAAAATTAGGAAAATAATAGATTATATTTCGATAACAGACATAGGTAATAATGTTTTTTATGTCTCAATAAATTCCTAATTTTCTCTCTATTTTTTCCTATAAATCACTTTATAATACTCTTTATAATTATTTTATTATTGAATTATATTGCGGATGTAATTTTACGTTCTTTAGAATTTTTTTGCGAGCTTTTTGTTATTAAATAAAATATTTTACGATACCGCAAAACAGAAAAGTTGATTGTATGAAAAATCTTTCAAATAAAATAAAATGCCATTAGCTTGCCAATTCACATGTTGGTTTTAAAAAGCATCTTTTAAAGCACCCAAACCCATTTCCCGACGGTACCTATGAATGATGTAATGTTAAGTCCATTTAGCAACACCATCTTCACGTTTATGGAAAAGCAAGCTCGTATCAAAATCTCACACTTTGCCACCCCCTAATGTAGCGACAGCCTTTAGCACTTAAAATGGTTCATAAGAAGCATTTTTATTCTTTCTTGAATGTTTTTATCTCACGACGCCCCCTCTTTTTGACGTGCAAAAGACATGGTTTTGATCGGTTCAATATGGTATAGGTTTAAAATGAGAAAATCTTATGACACTTGGGTCTCTCACTCAACATGACAAAAAGTAATTTATGTTTACAAATCAAAGTATTGTTCGAATAAAATAGTAGCTCTTTTGAGTAAAGGATATTTACTAGAACATATCTGAAAAATAAAAGCCTCATTCGAAAATGAGACTTTTGAAGTGTTTAATTCTGCAAAAAATTAAAATTTATAAGCTACACCCACACGAAAATCATTTGTCTTGTAGCCCATTTCAAATTTATCCTGTATGAACTTCTTTTTGCCAAAATCTGAATAACGATATTCTGCACGTACAATAATATTATCAGTCATTGCAAAATCAATACCACCTCCAAGGGTATAACCAATCATGGTCTTTTTTTCATCATGCAACCAATCAGAAAAATCAACTTCTCCATTTTTGCTATCAGCTACTGCCGCAAAAACATTCTGAAGCTGCGTATAAGCAATCCCTCCAGAAATATAAGGCATCATACGTTCAAGTGCAAAACCAACTTTCACTCGTGTAGCACCAGACCATTTTTGTTTTAAAGTATGCTGTATAGCCTCAATAGGCAACGCTGGAGATTCCTCCTCATGAGAATCTCTCGTGTAACCTGTTCTTTCTAAAGATTTTGCTATTCCTTCAGGTTTATTTTTTGGTAGAGGGATATCCTTCGTACTTTTTTTATTAGACCACATAACATCCGTATCAATACCTATAATAAAACCATTATCGATATCAATATTGGAACCTGCATAAACGCCCCCGATAAAACCAGAAAGTTTAGGCAAATTCTCTTTTCCAACTGGATTCCATATCCCTGTCTCTTTTTTTAAATAACTTGCAGTCGTTTTGCCTGAAAAGTTTCCAATCTGCCCTCCAAGATAAAACCCTGTCCAAGAAAAAGAAGGCGCTGCAATAACAGGAACAGGCTGTTCAGGAATAACGCTATCCGCTGCCTGTACGATAGAAATTGAAATTAAAGAAAATATAGATGTTGAGATTAAATACTTTGTAATCATAATTGCTCCCCTAAAAGCTAATGTGATACATAAATAATAGTAAATCGTTTCACATTTTTTGCAAAAAATCTATAGCAAAAATGACACAGTTAAAAACTTTAAACTCCTATTTAAAAATAAAATTATTTTTTAATAAATAATTATTATAAATACTTTAAAAAAATTATTTATAATTTTCTTAAATTATTACTTTATAATAGCTTTCATAGATGGATATTTCATTATTATCCATAATAATATAAACAACTCCAATATCAATTTTTTTAAAAAATGAGATATATAATCAATAAAACTTTTTATCATATTTACTTCAATATATTTGTATAATAATAAATAATATATATCCACTACCTCTATAATATTTTATATAAATCTAATATGATAAAAACATTATTGAATATAATTATTGTGTTTAATATCTCTAACTTGATAAGTATATCTAATATAATACTACTGATTTATAACTGATCCATATTCTTGTATCATATACATGAGCAACATCATTCGCTAAAATCTAGTCCTTATTTCTTTTTGTATAAAGAATAACACCTAGAATGACTTTTTTTGATAGAGAAACTCTTTCATGACACTTGAAGAAATAAGTAGAGAATGGTTTTTACTCTCTAGATCTCTCAAACCTATATGACATAAAATATCAAAATTAATATATAAAAATGGAATTAATAATTTTTAAGCTTCTATAATATCTTTTTATGATTTTATCTAATAATCGCATTCAATAATTTCATAAAAGCATTATAAAATACATTTAATGTTTCATGACTTTCGTAAAAACTGAACAGACTAATTGCCCAGTTTCTGCAATTAATTTTTCAACACGAAGCAAATCAGGTTCCCCAACACTCTTTAACAAAAGATCACTTAATCCAGCTGGCATATCATTGGGATCAAGAGAATCATTTAAGCAAAGTCGTATAATTTGACTCAAATTTGTATAAAGACGATAGGCATAATGTAAATCAGCAACACATGACTGATTAAGAAAACTATTTGGTAAATTATCTAAAATATCTGCTGTCGTCTCTCCAATGTGAAACTCAATGACATGCGTAATAAGAGAAAATTGAGCAATAAACTCCAAATCCATAATGCCACCAGACATCGTTTTTAAATCCCATTGATTTTTTGGCGGCTTTTCTTTTGCAATCAAGGAACGCATTTCACATACTTCTTTTGCAACTTCCTTCTTATCACGAGAAATAGCAATAATTGCACACACTTCATTTTCTAGCTTTTGTAAAAAATCAGGATCTCCTGCAATGCCTCTAGCCCTTGTTAAAGCAAGATATTCCCATATCCATGCTTCTTGGCGATAATACTTTTTAAAAAATGGAAAAGAAACAGCAATAGGTCCTTTATTGCCTAATGGCCGTAATCTTAAATCAACGACATAAAGAACACCTTGGCTTGTAAGAGTGGATAAAGCAGAAACGAGGCGCTGTGCTAAACGCGTATAATATTGAGAGATATAAAGAGGCTTTTCTCCATCAGATATTTCTGCATCATCATCGTGTTCATAAAGCAAAACGAGGTCAACATCAGAATCTGCCGTTAATTCGCGACTTCCAAGCTTCCCCATACCCAATATGCCAATACGCCCCCCTTTAATACGACCATGAAGACGAGAAAATTCCTCTTGAACGGTAGCAAATGTTTTTGTAATCATAAGATCAGCAAGCGCAGTAAAAGCAAAACCCGCTCTTTCTCCTGTAATTGTACCATTCAAAATTCGAATACCAATCAAAAAACGTTGTTCATCTGCAAAAATTCTTAAATGGTCAAGAATTTCCTCATAAGAAAGAACATTTTCAAGAAAATATTCAAGCCGTTTTTCTAAATACGTTTTTGTGGGTAATTCTGAAAGAATATTTGGGTCTAACATTCCATCAAAAACATGAGATCTGCGTGTAATAATTTCTGCAAGACGTGGAGCTGCACCCATAATAAGGACAAGCATATCCAAAAGAGAGGGATTAGATTGCAAAAGACTAAAAAGTTGAATTCCTGAGGGTAAGCCCTGTAAAAAACTATCAAAACGCAACATCGCCTCATCAGCTCGCTTTGTCGCGCCAAAAGCTTTCAAAAGAGCAGGTGTTAATTCCGTTAATCTCTCGCGTGCTTCGGCTGATTGCGTTGCTTTATAACGACCACAGTGAAGGGTGCGCATAATACGACAAATATCACTTGCTCTTTCAAAGCCTAAACGGCTTAACGTTATTAATGTCTCTGGATCATCTTCTTCACCTGTAAAAACTAAATTACCAATTTCTAAACCAAGTTCTTGCTCATTCTCAAACAGTGCAGCATAATGTTTTTCAACAACCTGAAGTATTTTTAATAAATCACGGATAAAACTGCTACTGTCTTGATAACCCATTAAATAGGCAACACTCGTGAATTGAACAGTATCATTTGGAAGAAGATGTGTTTGTTCATCTGCAAGCATTTGAATACGATGTTCCACATTTCGAAGAAATGCATAACTTTTTATAAGGCTATTTCTCGTTTTTTCACTGATCCAACCAAGCGTGTGAAGTTCTGCTAACATTGCAACTGTCTGACGTCCACGTAATTGAGGAAAACGTCCACCAGCAATGAGTTGTTGTGTCTGAACAAAAAACTCAATCTCACGAATACCCCCACGACCTAACTTTATATTATGCCCATAAGCTGCAATTTGACCATAATTTTTATGCGCATGAATTTGACGTTTGATCGAATGAATATCAGCAATAGCAGCGTAATCTAAATATTTCCGCCACACATAGGGAAAAAGCTCTTTGAGAAAGTTAAAACCTGCCCTCTTATCACCAGCAACTGGACGTGCTTTAATCATGGCTGCTCGTTCCCAATTTTGCCCACGCCCTTCGTAATAACGCAATGCAGTCCTTACTGGTAAGGCCAAAGGGGTTGAACCTGGATCTGGACGAAGACGAAAATCAAGACGAAAAACATATCCTTCCGCAGTGCGTTCTTGAATGATACGGATTAATCGGCGTACCATTTTAGAAAATACGTCAACACTTTCAGAAAGATTACCAATATGAGGTGATGTTTCATCAATGAAAACAATAAGATCAATATCAGAAGAATAATTAAGTTCCCCTGCTCCTAACTTTCCCATCCCTAAAATAATTAAACCACAGTCTTTTTCTGGATTCTCACGGCTTAATAAATTGATCTTACCATGATCATGCGCTTCTCTTAATAGAAAACGTAGTGCTACACTTAATGCTGCTTCGCCCAAACGTGTCAACCAAGCGCATGAAACTTCGTAAGTAAAAACACCACCCAAATCAGCTAAAGCAATAAGAACATGCGCTTCTCGTTTTTTGCGCCTTAAAGCAGCCATCAATGAAGTTTCATTTATAGCTTCATCTTTATCAATAGCTGTAATATCATCTATAATTTCGCTCAGCCTTGTTTCTATATCAACATTTAATAAAGCACTAAGATATGATGGGTTGGCAATTAAAACCTCACGCAAAAAAGGAGATAAGGTCATAACCGAACTGATAAAATCAATCTGCGTTCCACTCTCTGAAATGATGGAAACAAGCGATTCTAAACCTTCTTTCCTTGCTTGTTCTTCCATGTCTTTTAACCATTGGGAACCACTTTTATCGAGAGGACATAAAGGGAGAAGCTGTGTTTTTAAAAAAGCTTGTTTCATCTCTGCTCCCTTGAAAAGCATTTTGCTTTCCTTTCTATTGCTTTATACTTTTAAAATAGTTGTTACGTATGAAAGTGAAGAAAAATATCTTTAAGGAAATAACAAAACAGCCCTAAGCCCTGGATTTGCATTTTCAAGTAACAATTCACCCCCGTGAAGCTTCATAACCGCTTTTGCTATACTTAAACCAATCCCAAACCCAGGTTGTGTGCGGCTTTCTTCAAGACGAACAAATCGTTCTGTCACTTTTTCACGTTTATCCTCTGCTATTCCTGGTCCATTATCGCTCACAACAACTAATAAATGTTCATCACGATATTCCATTGATAAGCAAACCTTCGCTTGCCTTCCACCTTTAGGCGCATATTTAATTGCATTATCTATAAGATTAAAAATTGATTGTGCAACAAGCTCACGATTCAATTTTAGCTCTTTATCAAATATATCTCCCAACTGAAGTAAAACACCTGACTCTTCAGCAAAAGGTTCGTAAAGCTCAACAGCATCCTCAATAATCAGTTTCATATTCATCATTTCAAGATGTTCAATTGCACTGCTGGCCTCAATACGTGAAATCATTAAAATCGCATTGAACGTACAAATAAGTTGATCTGATTCTGCAATAACCCTATCAAGGACCTGACGATATTCAAGCTTTGTCTTATTTCCTGAAAGCGCTTCTTCAGCGCGATTTCTAAGACGCGTTAACGGCGTTTTCAGATCATGAGCAATATTATCTGATACTTGACGTAAACCAATATTTAACTCTTCAATGCGGTCTAACATAACATTAAGATTGGTTGACAATCGATCAAACTCATCCCCTACTCCAGAAACAGGTAAACGCCCACTGAAATCACCATCCATCAAGCGCTGTGATGCAGCCGTTACATGATCAATCCTTTGTAAAGCTCTCCTGCCAACAAAAAACCATATGAGTAAAGCGCCTCCAACCATTGCAGCAAGTGCAATGATCACAGCTTTGCGAATAACAACAGCAAAACGTTCTGGCTCATCCAAATCACGTCCTATAAGAATCTTCATAGCATTAGGTAAATCAACAATAACCGCCAAAGCGCGATGTTCACTTGTTTTGCCATGTTCTCCAAAACGGGAATACAAAAAAGAGGTAGAAATAAAACCACTCTGATTCAAAAGACCTAATTCAATACGTGCTACATTTCCTGCTAAAATACGCCCCATAGAATCTGTAACAAGATAAAGAAATGCTCCTGGTTGTCTTGAACGATAATCAATAGTGCGCATTAATAAGGATAATCCCCCATAATTATAAGCATTTTCAATATACTTTAATTCTTCATGTAAAGCCTGTTCAGTTTGCTCTGTTAACAATGAAGCAGAAAATGCCGTCATATAAATAGAAAGTCCTGTTGCCACCAATCCAAACAATAAAATGTAAAGTGCTGAAAGCCTTAGCGCCGTCGTGCGCATTATATTAATCAAACGATTCATGCTTTGTTATCTGGTACTTTCAGCATATATCCAGCTCCACGCACTGTATGGAGAAGGGGAACATCAAAATCTTTTTCAATTTTGGCTCTCAAACGAGAGATATGGACATCAATGACATTCGTTTGTGGATCAAAATGGTAATTCCAAACGTTTTCCAAAAGCATAGTGCGTGTAACAACCTGCCCCGCATAACGCATCAAATATTCAAGCAAACGAAACTCTCGTGGTTGCAATAGAATGTTTCTATCACCTCGTTTTACCGTATGTGCTAACCGATCAAGCTCAAGATTACCTACACAGTAAACAGTTTCTGCTTCTTTAGGATTTTTCCGCCGTTGTAAAACTTCAACACGCGCAAGAAGTTCAGAAAAAGCATAAGGCTTTGTCAAATAATCATCTCCCCCTGCACGCAGCCCCGTTACACGATCATTAACTTGCCCTAAAGCAGACAGAATAAGAACTGGTGTTTCATTGCCTTTAGCGCGCAATTCAGCAATAATAGAAAGACCATCACGATGCAAAAGCATTCGGTCAACAACCATAACGTCATAATTTTCCGTGGTTGCTAAAGCATATCCCGTATCTCCATCATAAGCAACATCAACAGAATGCCCTACTTCCAAAAATGCTTTTTCGAGATAATGCCCCGTCTCATGATCATCTTCAATAACGAGTATCTTCATAAAACGTATCTCCATTATTTTATTATGTTGTAGGACAAATATTTAATAAACATTTGTCCTACAACTAAAGCTTTATTTTTTGAAAATTGGAAGAGCAACAAAACGATTTTGATCATTTGTTCGCACTTGTAAGAGTATAGCTTTTCGTCCTAACTGCTGAGCATTTTTGATTGTGTTAATAATATCAGAGATTCGTTTAACCGGTTTATTATTTACTGTCACAATGATATCACCAGGGCGTATCCCTTTATCTGCAGCATCTGAATCGGTATCGACATCCGTTACGACAACCCCTACACCATCATCAGAAGGCATAACAATCAGACCATAATCTTCCAATGTTTCATCTAAATCACTCTGTCCATTTGAATATTTTGAAGTCTCTTTCTTACTTTCATCTTCAGACATTGAAGCGAGTTTAACCTTGATGCTCTCCTCCTTACCTGATCTCCAAATCCCTATGGTTACCATTTCTCCTGGTTTAATATTTGCAATACGTTTCGCCAGCTCACGCGCATCAGCAACTTTTTCATTATTCACTGAAATAATGACATCACCCGCTTTAATACCAGCCTTTTCTGCCGGTCCTTTTAACGGATCAGTAACCAAAGCGCCTTTGGCTTCTTTCAAACCTATTGAATCAGAAATCTCCTTTGTTACCGGCTGAATCTGAACACCTAACCAACCACGTTGAACTGAACCTTTTTCAATAAGTTGTTGTACAACCTGTTTTACAGTCGCTGCTGGAATAGCAAAAGCAATCCCAACATTTCCTCCAGAAGGAGAAAAAATTGCTGTATTAACCCCAACAACCTTTCCATTAAGATCAAACGTTGGACCACCAGAGTTTCCTCTATTAACAGCAGCATCAATCTGAATAAAATCATCGTACACACCAGTGCCAATATCACGTCCACGTGCAGAAACAATACCTGCTGTCACAGTTCCACCAAGACCAAATGGATTCCCAATGGCAACAACCCAATCCCCAACACGAAGCTTTGAATCATCACCAAAATCAACATAAGAAAATTTTCTTTTATCATTCACTTTTAATACGGCAAGATCGGTTTTGGGATCTTTCCCAATGAGCTTTGCATTCAATTCTGTACCATCATCAAGAACAACAGTATAACTTGTTCCATCAGAAATCACATGATCATTGGTCACAATGTAACCATCAGATGAAATAAAAAAACCCGATCCAAAAGCAACAGGACGGAGTCTCTGCGATTGGTGCGGAAATTTATTTTTAGGTTTATCAAAATCATAAAACTCTTTAAAAAATCTTTTTAAAGGATGCTGATCTGGTAATTGATCAAGTCCTGGACCACTAAAAAAGTTGCTAAAGAACCTATCTTCTTTCTTTTTATTGCTCTTTACTTGTACTGCTACAACGGCTGGTTTCACTTGAGCAACAATATCGGCAAATCCCTGTTGTTGCATTAACGAAGTAAATACAGAACTTGCATGAGCCTTTGTCATCCACAAGCTTGATGTACATCCACTAAAAAACAGCGCACTTTCCAATATCGCAGAAAAACTCACTGCGACAAACGTTTTAAAGAAAGCCTTTTTAACCATTTATTCTATGCTCCTATTCAATCATACCTTTATTTCAATTCCGATCACTTATAAAATACCAGACCTTACCGTTTTCTGTCTAAATTATTAAAGTTTTGTAAGGTTTCAGTATTCCCTAATATAATTACAATAAGATTGTCTGCTCATTGCAGATAATCTTATTTTTTCTTTTATGTAACATTTTTTTAATGCAATGACATTTTTGACTGTCCTTTTTCATTCACATAACTCATGATTATTCCGTTTGAAGTGGAAAAATATGATACTTACGCCAATGATAATAATGATCAAAGGCGAGAACCATAAAAACCAAGTTATCTTATTCAACGGTGGTTTCAAGAGAATAAACTCACCATATCGCTCAACAAGAAAGTCAGTGACTTGCTGATTACTATAGCCCATTTTTAGCCTTTCCCGAATTAAAAGCCGTAAATCACGTGCTAAAGCAGCATCTGAATCATCAATTGATTGATTTTGACAAACCGGACAACGTAAATGCGATGAAATATGGCGTGCTCGCGCTTCAAGAATCTTATCCTTTAAAATCTCATCCGGCTCTACTGCTATTGCTAATCGAAAAGGAAACGCTGCTATTAAAAAAAATACAATCCAAAATTTTTTTTTCATCTCAATGTCTTTTCCAAAAATTTAAAGCAAACACTACCTTATTGTACATGCCAATGCGAAACCAATACCCCAAAAGAGAAAGACATCCTCCCATAGCCATCATGAATGCCCCTAACCAAATACATATTACATAAGGCTTCCACCATATGTGCACAACGAGACCCCGATTATCAATATGTCCCGGTACAATATAGAGCTGTGATAAGCCATGATTTTTAAGACCAACTTCTGTTGTTGATGTATTTTGGCTTGAATAAAATCGCTTTGAGGCTGTTACATGACCTACAATGTTTTTATTTTCATATATTTTAAAATAAAACTCCATTGTCGAATAATTCGAACCAACACCATCATACACTGCATCAAAATGAAGCGTTTTATCCGCTATCGTCACCCTATCCCCTACGTTCATGATTAAAATACGTTCTTGCCCAAAACTTGCCACGCAAACAATACCAAATAATGTAACGCCTAATCCCATATGTGCTATTGCTGCACCAAAAGTAGACCATGGCAATCCAAGAAATCTCTTAACGCGTACTGAAAAAGCTCTCTTGCCATATCCACTCTTTCCCCATAGATCCGCTAAACTGCCTAAAAAAACAAACGCTGAAAGCCCAATCCCTAAAACTGCAAAAATATCACGCACAGATGTCGCGTAAAATATTATAAAACAGACGATACCAACCAATACAAAAACAAACCACAACCGTTCAAAAACTGCAAGAAAATCACCGCGTTTCCATGCCATCATTGTCCCAAACGGAACAAACAACAACAGCAAAACCATTAGCGGTCCACAGGTAAGGTTAAAAAAAGCAGCCCCTACAGAAATTTTTTGCCCTGTTAATATCTCAATAAAATAAGGATAAAGCGTACCAATCAATACTGTTGCTGTTATTGTTGTCAGTAACAAGTTATTTAAAACAATAAACCCTTCACGTGAAATTGGTTGAAAAAATCTTTCTGTTTTTAAAATAGGGGTACGCAAAGCAAAAAGAAGAAAAGCAGCTCCCGTAAAGAAAAATAAAAGTGCAAGAATTGCCTGCCCCCGTGCTGGATCAATAGCAAAGCTATGAACAGAAACTAAAAGTCCCGAACGAACAAGAAAAGTTCCCATTAAAGAAAGAGAAAAAGTTAGCAGAGCCAAAAACAAAGTCCAACTTTTTAATATTTCTCGTTTTTCGAGAACAAGAATAGAATGTAAAAGAGCTGTTCCTGAAAGCCAAGGCATAAACGAAACATTTTCAACAGGATCCCAAAACCAGTAGCCCCCCCATCCTAGCTCATAATAAGCCCAATAAGAGCCAACCATAATACCCAATGTCAAAAAACACCAAGAAAGTAAAAGCCACGGACGAATCCCACGCGCCCAAATTCTATCAACATGTCCCATAATCAATGCCGCAACGGCAAAAGAAAAACAAAGTGAAAAACCGACATACCCTAAGTAAAGTAGCGGTGGATGAATTGCTAATGCGATATCTTGTAAAAGAGGATTGAGACCATTTCCCTGCAATGCTGGTGGATTTACGCGTAAAAATGGATTGGATACAAAAAGAATAAATAAAAGAAAAGCAGTTGTAATCCAACTTTGGCAAATTAAAACAAGCGTCTTAAAATCTTCTGGCAAATGTTGGTTAAAAAAAGCCATCAATGCACTAAAAAAAGCAAGACTTAAAACCCATAACAACATAGAGCCTTCGTGGTTGCCCCAAACACCTGTAATTTTATAGAGCATCGGTTTTTCTGAATGAGAATTCTCAACAACGTTCAAAACAGAAAAATCAGATACGACATAAGCATAAATTATCACTAAAAAAGATAAAAGCAGTAATGTAAAAGTGATATATGTTAGAGGAACAACTGTTTGCATTAACAAACGCTCTCTCCACCAAAAACCTAAAGCAGGTAAAAATGCCCCTAATAAGCTTACTGAAAATGCTGCAGCTAAAAAAATATGACCCAGTTCGACAAGCACAATCGAATTATTTCTCCATAATGTAATGTTTTTTCAAACGATCAGCTGTTTCTTTAGGCATATAAGTTTCATCATGTTTTGCTAAAATACGCATCCCAATAAAAAAGCCCTGTTTATCGAAATGCCCTTCTACGATCACCCCCTGACCTTCACGAAAAAGATCCGGTAAGGCACCATTGAAAACTACTTTCTCATGTTTTTTGTTATCCGTTACAAAAAAAACAACGCCTCTCTCTCCAACATATTGAACAGTTCCCTTTTCAACAAAGCCACCCAAACGCAAAGGGCGCCCCGTTAAAATATCTTCTCTTGTAATTTCAGAGGGCATTCTAAAAAAACTGACCGCATGACGCATTGCATACACTATGAGACTTGCTGCAATTGTCATAACCAAACAACATAATAATATGATCAGTAAGCGCTTTTTTTTTCGCTGCTCTAAAATAACCTTCAACGAAGTAGAACTTTTTAAAGATTGATTGTTCATAGACACTCTGCGAAAAAATTTTAAATACGTTATAATTAAGTATCAATATTTTATTTTTTAAGAGCTTTGCACATCTTCTACATAGGTGCAACTTTTTATCCAATCTCTCACCTTTGCTAATAAGCTTACCAATAGCTTTCTTACTTTTTTCACCAATTTTTATTTAATATATAACCACTTATATTGCGCTCTTTCCATTCTTCATTTCTGTTCTTTAATCGTCTCTACACATACCTTTCTCTTCTAGAATGCCCCCTCTTTTATCTTCCTAAACAGCTTTTCTCTTTTATTTTCTCATCTCAATTGACGCCTATTCCTTTTCTTTGTATGGCCCACTCGATAAATCACGTAACTGAATCATCATTTTTTCAACACGTGATCGTCCTGAAAAATTTTCAGGCATTGTGTCAAGAAAGCTTTGTAAAAATTGCACTGCCTGCGCAGTTTTTCCTGCTTGATGCAATGCATCAGCCAACAATAAACGTGGATAAAAATCTGTTGGCGCTAAATCCGCTGCTTTTTGAAAAGCATTTTGTGCTTCTTGCGTTATCATGCCTCCTTCATAACCAACCAATGCTAAACCATATCCTACAAGCCTTGGAGCTGTCTCTCCATTCAAACGAAGTGCATCTAAATAAGCATTGACCGCCTCTTGAAAATGGCGCTCTTCAAGATACCCTACCGCTAACGCATCTGCGAGCTTGCCATCACGAGGTGATCGGAAAAACAGCACTTGTAAGCGAACAAGCTTTTCTTGCTGACTTAGAATTTTAGGATCTTTATCCATTAATTCGCTAAAAAAATAGCTTTTCACTTCCGGATTACCTGTCAGCCCATAAATACTCCATGTGATGAGAAGAACAAATAAAACACTTAAGGCCTTAAGAATATTCCTTTTTTTATAATGCATATAAAGCTTGTTACACTCAATCGTATGCCTATGGCTTCTATCACCATCCATGGTTTGAACTTTTCCTTCTTTCTTTATCCTATCGTCAAAACGGAGTGAAAGAAAAAGAACACTTGCCAGAAAAGCCAGAAAAAATGCTGCAAAAATGAATAAGAGCATATCACTTTTTTCCAATACCAACAGAGAATCTCTCGCTTACCTTTTATCCTCTTCATAAGAAGAGTGATGTGAATTAATAAAAATTCATTTTTTCATGGAGAATATTATAAAATCTATTATATATATCAATTAAACAAAGAAACTAAAAACAATGTTTCCTTACTCTTTAATGTATTGTCTGAAAATACTGCTTTACAAAATTTATAGACATTTCTTGCTTAAGGAGAAAATATGTTATTCTCCCATCTTAGGTAATAAAACTTTTGCATACAACCCACCCAAATCAGAACGTGATAAAAAGAGATTGCCTCCATATTCACTGACCATATCTGAAACAATTGCTAACCCTAAGCCTGACCCTAGTTTACTTTCATTAAAGCGCCGCCCTCTTTTTAATGCCTCATCAATTTTGTCTTCTGTTAAACCAGGACCATCATCTTCTACAAAGATACTAAAATATTCTGTTTCTTCAGCATTTTCTTCTAAACAACAAGAGATCAAAACCTTTGCGCGAGACCATTGAGTAGCATTTTCAATCAAATTTCCTATAATTTCTTCTAAATCTTCCTTCTCTCCAGAAAAAACAATATCATCAACATCCATAATAAATTGAATTTGTTTTTCAGGATTAAGCTTTTTCATAACCCGCACCAAGCGTTCAAGTACACTGCGAACAGACGTATGATAGACAACACTATCGCATTGTGCTGCAATCCGCGCACGCTGAAGATAATGATTGATTTGAGCTTGCATTATTTGCGTTTGCTCTCTCAACAAACTAGCCTTTTCTCCGCGCATCTTATCTGTCTCATTCATAATCACGGATAGAGGCGTCTTCAATGAATGCGCGAGATTACCAACCTGTGTGCGAAATCGCTCGATAATACGCTGATTATTATTAATGAGAGCATTCATCTCTTGTACAAGCGGCATCACTTCGCTTACTAAATCCGTATTCACATAATGAACTCTTCCTTCGCGAATATCATTCAATGCACGTCGAATAAGCTTTAACGGTTGAAAACTAAAGAAAATAATAGCAATATTAATAAGAACACTCCCGAGACCGAAACTCCAAAGAAAAATTTGCAAAGTTCGCTTAAATCCCTTTACCTGGGCATGAGCTTCATCGATATTCCCAACAAGCCGAAAACGTGCAATATGATTTTTATTATCAAGAACAACATCACTCTCAATCACTTGTAGCTTTTGACCATTGTTCCCCGTTATCCGATAAGAGCGAAAGAATTTATTGTCAAAAGGTATATCAACATCACTTGGTGTAAATATCTCACCTGTTCCCAATGAAGGAGATGTCAATCTTCCTTTTAAATTATGGGATATCGAAACAACTTCCCAATACCATCCTGTTGTTGGATCAGAATAACGAATATCATCAATCCCAGCCCCTCCTATCAAGGTACCTTCCGATGACACCGTCACTGTTGCAATAAGACTGTAGAGTTGAGCAGAAAGGATACGCTCTAGGCTTTGTTCAGTTGAACGCTTATAAAATAAAATACTTACTGCAGAAATCGATAAAAGAGAAATAACAACCCATAATGTTGATAAGATCATAACACGTAAACTGAGAGATCGAGTAATTACAAAAAAGAACCTCCTATACCAATTATTCTCTTCAAAAACATTCATTAATCACCTCGCGTTCTCACGCGATATCCCATTCCTCGAATAGTTTCAATCAAATCCACTCCAAGCTTTTTCCGTAACCGACCTACAAAGACTTCCACTGTATTCGAGTCCTTATCAAAATCCTGATCATAAAGATGTTCAGTAAGCTCTGTTCTTGAAATGACCCTGTCACAATGATGCATGAGATACGAAAGCAGTCTGAATTCATAAGATGTTAGTTTAATCAATTGACCATCCACAAAAACACGAGACGTCTTTGTATCCAACAAAACATTTCCGCAACATAATGCACTCGTCGCATGTCCCGTAGTGCGACGAATTAATGCTCGCAAGCGCGCCATCACTTCCTCCAAATGAAATGGCTTCACAACATAATCGTCAGCTCCAGCATCAATACCTTGCACCTTATCAGACCAACGGTCTCGCGCTGTTAGCATTAAAACAGGCATGGAGAGCCCTTCTTGACGCCACTTTTCAACAACACGAATACCATCAATCTGCGGTAAACCTATATCAAGTATCACCGCGTCGTAAGACTCTGTGCTACCTAAAAAATAAGCCTCTTCACCATCGAAAGCACTATCGGAAACATATCCTGCACGTCTTACAGCTTCTGCTAATTGATGGTGAAGATTCCGATCATCTTCAACGATTAAGATACGCATCACAACACCATCTGCCAAAAACTAATCAGCAGGAACAAAAAACTCAACACGACGTAATTTTTCACCATTACGGGCTGGTACAACAACCACAATTGCACACATGTCCTTTCCATCCTGAACAACCGGTTTTGAACGGACGAGAACCCCGCTCTCTTGCGCAGCAGCCTTCTTACCTAATTCAGCACACCCCGAAGCTAGAACATAATCTGCTTCTAAAAAAGCTGCTATTATTACAAACAAGAATTTTTTTTTCATCATAAATATTTCAATAACCCATCTCTTCTCTTCCTTGATAAAGGATAAAAGAAATAATGGTTTTTTTTGGTCGATTAAAAAGTCACAAATGGAAAAACTTTATCCTCTATCTTACAGAAGTAACATATTAACATTAATCCAAATTTTTAAAAAATCAAAAAAATATTTTTAATAATGAGAATAAAATTTATTCAATAAAATAATAAAATATTAATATACTATCTTACAAAAAATGCATAATTCTAAAACAAATTCTTTCTCTGTTATAACTATAGAAAAAAAATACTTCTACTCCATATACTTATTGTAGATTTGTTTGGTTGTATTGCTTTGCCATAGGCTCTCTTTAAATGTTTGATTTTTTTAAAAAAAAGAAAGGGCAACACCGTAAGCCATTTCATAGTCCTGCTCTCATTGAATTAGACGCACGATTAGACACAGCGCTTTATCACATTCGTTCTGCTAACAGTTTTTTCTGGAAAAAGGCAAAAATCGTCTCACAAAATTTTCATCTTCAAGGATGGAAACGTTTTATTGTTGAAGTTCTCGATGAAATACTAACATTAGGGTTGATGGGATTTACTCTTTTCACCATTTTGGGCATTTCTGTTTTTGAACTTACCAAAACAGATTGGTCTTCTCCTAAAAACTTTTCCATTCTTTTTCTCGATCTCTATGGAAATCCAATTGGACACCGTGGTGCAATGCCGGCTATTTCTGTCCCTGTTGAAGAAATGCCTGACACTGTTATTAAAGCCGTTCTTGCCACAGAAGACCGTCGTTTTTTTGATCATTGGGGCGTTGATTTTCAAGGACTTACACGGGCAATTTCACAAAATATTCAAGCTAAAGGGGTGGTGCAAGGTGGTTCAACTCTCACACAACAATTGGCTAAAAATTTATTCTTAACAAACGAGAGAACCATAACACGTAAAATCAAAGAAGCTTATCTTGCTCTTTGGCTAGAAGCAAATTTTAGCAAAAAGCAGATTTTGCAACTTTATCTTGACCGAGCCTATATGGGAGGAAACAATTTTGGTATTGCTGCCGCTGCAAAATTTTATTTTGGAAAAGATATCCGTCATGTATCTTTGAGTGAATCTGCTATGTTAGCAGGACTCTTTAAAGCTCCAACAAAATATGCCCCTCATAGTCATCTCTTTGCTGCTCAAACACGTGCCAATGTCGTCCTTTCTAATCTTGTTAATAGTGGCTTTATGACGAAAAGCCAGATTATCAATGCGCATCGCCACCCTGCTAGGGCCCTTCCCCAAATAGACAATAATCAGCCTGATTATTTTCTTGATTGGGCATTCGAGGAAGTCAAAAAAATGCGCAATCAACTTCCAAGCCATAGTTTAATTATTCAAACGACCCTTGATCCGAATATTCAAAAAGCAGCAGAAGAATCAATTGCCTATCATTTACATCAATATGGTCAACAATATCGTGTAACACAAGCAGCCACCGTTATACTCGATAATAACGGTGCGGTATGTGCAATTGTTGGAGGACTAGATTACAAAAAGAGCCAATTTAACAGAGCAACACAGGGCGGTCGACAACCTGGTTCTTCATTCAAACCTTATGTTTATGCAGCCGCAATGGAACATGGATTATCACCCTCAACAATCGTTCTAGATGCTCCCATCAATTGGGGAGGTTGGACACCCAAAAATAATTCTGGTCGTTATCTGGGAAAAATTGACTTAGCAACAGCTTTAGCCTTTTCCATTAATACAGTCCCTGTTTATCTCACCTACCAATATCTTAACCGCGATACCCAACCTATCATAGATCTCATTAAAAATATGGGGATTAACGCGCATATTTTATCACACAAAACGATGGTTCTTGGCACTTCCAACATGACCCCCATGGATCAAGCTACAGGCTTTAATGTCTTTGCCAATGGAGGAATAGCGGGTAATCGTCATGGGTTTACGCAAATCAAAACAATTGATGGTCGTGTTGTGTGGGATTTCGAACATAACGGAAAAAAACTACACCGAGTTCTGAGTGAACAATCAGCAGCTTATATGAATCAAATGATGGTGGGTGTCACAACACGAGGATCTGGTAAGCGTGCTGCGTTGCCCATGACTCTTGTCGCTGGGAAAACTGGAACATCACAATCTTATCGTGATGCTTGGTTTGTTGGCTTTACGGGAAATTATACGGGAGCGGTATGGATGGGAAATGATAATTTTTCACCGATGAATCGTGCTTTTGGGGGTGGCGTTCCTGCCATGATATGGCATCGTATCATGCTTGCTGCGCATCAAAATATTATGCTCAAACAGCTCTATGGTGTTAAAGATTCTCTCCTTCCTTATCAGCCTCCAGTACTTTCTTCCCGTGTAGATTCTGAAGTTCCTTCCCCAATACCCTCTACGCTTTCTCCTGAAACATTAAATATCGTGCGATTGATTAACAAAGATCTGAAAAAACCATCTGCAATTTCTTCGAAGATGAAAACAACTGGAGATTCAACATTTTTAATTCAAGATATTCACTGATGTTTTTTAATATCACCATTTTCTTTTTTATCTTCGCTTTTTCCATTTTATGTGGAAAACTGAGTGTCGATTATGTGCTCAATTCCTTTCATCATTTTGGACACTTCACAATTGGAAAATGGAGCGCTTATCCACAAGTAGGAACCGCCAATATGGATCCTTATACCCGCGCTCGCACCGCCAAACGAGGCATTGTTTCACTTGGACGAACTGAAGGTATTCAATTCCAGATTTGGCAAGATAACCAAGGGCGTCCACTTCATCATCACTGTCATTATTTGCTCAAAGGCACCATCCCTGAAACCCGTCTTTTTACCCTTTATACAGCTGACAAATCCCTTAAACCCTATACTTCATCCAAAGAAATACCTTTTGAACTTCACACTAACAATATTATCTATGAGCATGACGGCTCATTGCGCATCAATATTTCACCCACACCGCAAACCGGTAATTGGCTTGCAACAATTAGTCAAAAAGAATTCGGGCTTATTCTTACTTTATACGATACTCCAATCATCTCAGCAACGGCATTACAAAAGCTCACAATGCCCTCTATAGAACAAATTCCATCAGGACAAATAAATTGTGATTAGATTTATTTATACCGCACTTCTTGCAATCATTGGCGCTATTATCGTTCATATTTGCGTTCTCTTTCTGATCCCCTATTGGGCACAAGATAATATATGGACAGCACTAAAAAAATCTGGAACCTCTTATCAATTTGTCGATTTTACGCCCAATAATCCTATTCAGCAATCTGCTGATCCACTCTTTCTTCTTAAAGTCTGCAGATTTAATCTTGAAAATGGACCTGTTCATTTAAAAGCTTTGAAAACACAACAATTTTGGTCACTAGCAGCCTACACACACGACGGAATTATTTTCTATAGCCTTAATGACCGAACAGCCCCTGATGCGACACTTGATCTTATCATTGGAAAACCAATACAAATCATAGAACTCAAAAAATCAAAACCTAAAAAAAATGCCAATTCAGTTTTGGTTGCTAAAAATTTGAATGAAGGGTTTGTTATTTTACGTATTTTTGTCCCTTCTTCCCTTGCAAAAAAAGAAAGTGAAGCTTTTCTTTCATCTGCGACCTGTCGCATATTTTATGAATAAAAACGGACTAACCTCTCATTTGTACAATACCTTACTTTCTGTACAAAATACAGGAAGCCTATCAAAATGGTTATCTTTTTTCTCTATTAATCAAATATTCGAATTCAGATTTATCTGATTGTAGATCCCTCAATTTTTTATTGAGGTAGAATGAAATCTCTATTGCACATAATCATATCCTATTTGAGACGCATTATCTGACAGAAAAAACTCCCCGCCATTAGAAGAGAAAAATCAAGAGTAAAGTTCTAAAAATATATGCTGCTAACAACCGTAGAACTTGTTATTTGAGTTTACTTCTTTTTATTTACAAAAATTCCCATAAAATTCGCATCAATGACATGATAAATTATAGAAGAAATATTGTTTACCTTCAATGAAGTGCTAAAATAACCGCTGGAAACTTATAAGACATTACGCATCCTTGACCTCAAAAATAAGTGCTTTATTTTTGGTTTATGAGCAGAAGCTTTTTGTACGATAGGCACTCTGAAAAAACTTGGCTTATAGTTTACAATTGAGGGGAAAAACTTCATGAAGAAGAGATATGTTCGGTTCGTTTCAAGAGCAGCAGTATGGTCCCCTCGATTTGGTGGTTTAGCCTTCTTTATTTTATTATTTTCGGTCATTTTACAACGTTTTTCCGTACTTAACGTAAGCGACTTCATAATCTTGATAGGTATCTCTACTGGCTGTGTAATTATTTCTCTTTTTCTGGCTATTAAAGCACTTCATAGTTTGTGGGTCTATGGTGCTCTAGGGGGAATGAAAGCTTTAAAAGGGATCATTTATTCATTAATAACTGCGACACCATTGATGCTCTTTTTTGGACTTTGGTTTACCTTACCAGCTCTTTACGATATTTCTACCGATACACAAAGACCACCGGCTTTTTTTCGCACAATACGTCCCAGCGATGCTTTACCGCTCAAAAGTGTTTTGACTGAACAAGCAACATTACAGATCTCACAATGGCCAGAAATGTCAGGGCGCCGTTATGATGGATCACCTGACCGTATTCGCGAATCTGTTCTCAATGTTTTAGAAGCCTATGATTGGCCTGTTGTAGCTCAAAAAAAGTTTAAAGGTGAAGAAGATGCGCTTTATATTGAAACAATGGCCAAAACTTTTTACCTTGGCTTTATTTCAGATATTGTTATTCGTTTAACGAATGAAGGGGATACAACTTTTGTTGATATGCGTTCTGCTTCTCGTTATTTGCCAAGAGATTTGGGAACCAATGCTGCTTTTATTATCGATTTTATGGATGCGCTTGATACAGAAATCTCGTCACTTCCTCTTTCTCAAGATGATGAGTAGAAACTAGAAGTATAGTAAGTTATATTAGTAAATCAGCTTATTTTTCAATAAATTATGATATATAAGGAAATAATCACTTTTCAAAAACTATAAACTAAAAATTCTTATACAAAAGATAATATTCTTAAACCTAACCATTCTTGAAATAATGAAAAAGATTAAAAAAATAGGAAATAAAAAAACAGAAATATTGATAATAATATTAAAGTCTCTGTCTAAATGTAATCAGTAAATATTTTTTAAAGTTTAATATTATAAATTATTATAAAAATCATTTTTCATATAAATAACGTATACAAATAAAAACTGTTATAGAAAGTAATATAGTAAATATAATGAAAAAAAATGTCGTGAAAAAAATTTTTTTCACGATTTCTTTGTTACTATAACCTTTAAATTTATAATGTAAAAACATGGAATAGAAAAATATAAAGAAAAAACATGTAGAAGATAATAATTCTGAAATAATACGAATAATATCAATCATAAAAAATCCAAATTAAAAACATATAAAAACAATAAACATTAATATATATTATTTCATATAAAAATTAATAATTTAAAATAATATAAAAAACGAATTTATTATTAATTAATGATTTAATTTTAATATTTTTTTCATTACATACCTTAGATACATAATACAATTTAAATAAATATAATTAAACAAAAAATGCAAAAAATAATTCATAAAATATATTAAAAATATAGATAACAAATAAAATTTCCAAATTAATCTATAATTATAAATTAATAATGAATAATCATTGTTCATAGAAATAACGTATATAAATAAAAAATGTCATAGAAAATAATATAAAGAACAAAAATATTCTTAACAAAATTTTTTTCCAAATTTCTTTTTTACTATAACCTTTAGATTTATAATATGAAAACAATGTATAGAAAAATATAAATAAAGCACCTATAGAAAATAATAATTCTACAATAATACTAATAAGCTCATTCATAAAAAAAATCCAAAATAAATATATAATTTTGTAAAATTATGCACCTAAACCTTCCAGTCAAGTTTGTAGACACATAATTATGCCTACAAGCTTGTTCATTTTACAAATATCTGCTAATTTTTATATTAGCGATAACATTCATAGGCTGTATATCCCAAACCTGTACCAAATCCTACTGCAGAGCCAACTCTTCCTCCTAACATTAGACCTTACACAGCGCCTATTGGTCCTCCAACTGTCCCCCCCCCATAACTCCACCAATTACCACTCCCATATTCTATCCCCTACGTCCCATTGAAAATCCTGCTGAGAGATAATCTCCAACAGTACACCCAGGTCGTGATTCACTGCTTGAAAAATTCATTGATGAAATATTTGACCACGTATTAGAAACATAAGACCAACCATTAGAAAAAATAGAACTAAATGAACCAAACATATAAATCCCCCTTTATATTTTGTAAAAAAACATATCAGAACGATACAATTAAGATGGTTAGCATGCAGTTTAGCACGGCTATTAGCACTCTATCAAGCTACTTAGGGGCTTATTTAGCCAATCGGCTTACGCTAGAATTTGGACGACGCGTTTACACCCATCTTTTAAGGCTCTCCTGCCTGTTTTACGCCATTAGCAAATGGGAGAACTGTTTTCACGTATTGGAAAGATTAATACAATTCGTGCTTTTTAAGAAAAAACTCTGTAAAAAAATAAACTTAGCAAATTTGATTATAAACTTATAGCTACATAAATTTATAGATACGCAAACAATCTATAACAAAAAATAGAATTTTCGTATAGAATGTTGCTTTTTCTATCTCTTTTTAACTAAGTCAGCTCATTTTCTGAAATGTAAAAAGTCTACATAGATATAAAACAAATACTAAAAATAAATCTTATTTAACCTGATAAAAAACATATCATATATAATAATATTTTAATTTAAAATAATTTATCTATTTTACGAATAATTTTATATATATAGAGATATAGATAGAAATTTAGAATGCTATAAATAATAAACTTAACTCAAATAAATCTAATTTTATATTCTTTTCAACTTCTTAATCTAAGTATATAAGAAAAAATTTTTAAATTATACACAATAAGAAAGTCAAAAACATAATATATATAATTAAAAATAATATAAACTTATTTAAATGAAAGTTATTTTTTATAATAAGTTAAATATAGATACTAATATCTAATATATTTAAAAGAAAAATAAATAAAAAAATGCTAAAAAGAACAAAAAGAACAAACCAAATGTCTTAAGCGATTCCTTTATACTATTTTTCCAACTGTCACCACTGTATCTATAAATTAATGCAAATAAAAATATAAAAATAAATATTGAATACAATACATCAAAAACATTACTCATTATCAAAAACATTACTCATTAATAGTGAAATAATATTATCACCAATATACATAATAAACATCCGAAATAAAATATCTATTATCACACACAAAAATATCCCTGAAATCAGTTTAGCCATAGCTTTAAAGTATGTTTACAATATCACTGATCTCAGAAATATCTTACTAGCTATTTTCTAAATAAATTAGAAACAGCCTCCCTCCATTTTACGGATGGCATTGATTGTACTTATCTTTTAAACCGTTAACAGCTCCCATTACTCCGCCTGCGGCTGCTCCTTCCGGACACCACTTAATAAACCAATTAATGCTCCTGTGCCTCCCTTTATGACCGCTGATTCAACATAATCGCCTACTTCACAACTTGGATTCGGATGGCATTGATTGTATTTATCTACCATGGCGTCACCAGATCTTCTAGTCCACCTACTACTGCTCCACTCACAAAGCCAGCACCTGCACCTCCTAGTTTAGCAATAGAACCTCCGACTGCACACCAGCAACACCTCCTACTAATGCTCCTACGATGCCGCCTGCGCTTGCTGCTTGGGAATGAGCGCCTGCGCTACAATCATCTTCTTCTGGAAAAAGCCAACTTTTTGGATGTGAGTTACTAATTGAATTATGTGATGAGCATGCTATTTAGCAAAAAATAAACTATAATTTGTAAAAATATATAAATTATAATAAATAATAAAATACTGATAACAACTTTATTTTATATTATTTTAAAATTCCCATATATTCAATTAATAAATTTGCAGCATAATATAATATAAAAAACCTAACTGTTGATAATGTTGTCCTTTTTATACTCCAGTTCTCACCTTTAAATCTATTGTAAGAAAACATGCAAAGTCCAAATCCAATTGCTGTCATTAAGGAGCTAGTAAAAGTATGCATAACAAAAAATCCAGACTGAAATTTCATCTACTTTATGAAGTCTTTAATATATATAGAAATTATAATTCAAATAATAAACTTAACTTAATTAAGTATAATTTTATATATAAATAATCTTTATAAAATTCCCATATATTTAACTAATAAATTTCCAGCATAATATAATATAAAAAACATAATTGTTGATAATATTGTCCTTTTTATACTCCAGTTCTCACCTTTAAATCTATTGTAAGAGAACATTAAAAATCCACATATAAACGTTGCCAATAAGGAGCCAGTAAAAGTATTCATAACAAAAAAATCCAAAATAAAATATCTATTATTACACACAAAAATATCCCTGAAATCAGTTTAGCCATAGCTTTAAAGTATGTTTACAATATCACTGATCTCAGAAATATCTTACTAGCTATTTTCTAAATAAATTAGAAACAATGTCCCTCCACTTTACGGATGACATTGATTGTACTTATCTATCAAACCGCTAACAGCTCCCATTACTCCGCCTGCGACTGCTCCTTCCGGACCACTTAATAAACCAATTAATGCTCCTGCGCCTCCCTTTATGGCTGCTGATTCGACATAATCGCCTGCTTCACAACTTGGATTCGGATGGCATTCATTGTACTTATCTATCAAACCGTTAGCAGCTCCTCCTAATCCGCCTGCTAGTGCTACTTCCGGACCCAATAATGCACCACTTGCAGCTCCTATGCCTCCGTGTATGGCAGCTGCTTCAACATAATCGCTTGTTTCACAACTTGGTGCCGTATAGCATGCATTGTATTTATCTACCACAGCGTCACCAGCTCCTGCTAGTCCACCTCCTATTGCTCCATTGACAAAGCCAGAACCGACACCTCCCGATCCAGAAAAAAGACCTCCAACTGCACCAGCAATACCTCCTATTAATTCTCCTACGATGCCACCTGCACCTGCTGCTTGGGCATGAGCGCCTGCGCTACAATCATCTTCTTCTGGAAAAAGCCAACTTTTTGGATGTGAGTTACTACTTGAATCATTTGATGAGCTTGAACTACCCATTTAAATCCTCCTTTTATTATTAAAAATAACTGTATCACAACGATACAGTTGAAAATTCATTTTAGAAAATGTCAAATATAATTTGTATAAATAACAATAAAAATACTGTATAAACAATAAATACATTATGTTTATATTACATTCACACAAAATGTATATTTTGTATAAATATAATACTATTTACAATACTGTTTAAATATGCGACATCAATCGCTCTTTCTCTTAAATAAAATCATAAATTCAAATGAGTCATTCACAAGAAAAACCTGTATCATTCTCTTGGTTTACAAGAACAACAAAGAAATATATCTATTATGTCATCGAACTCAGTTGCGTTGCTGTTGTTTTGCGTTTGCTGGGCTTGGTGAATCCTTTTATTTTTCAAGCGATTATCGACCGTATTCTCCCTTTTCAGCGTATTGAAAGTCTCTATGCTATCGTTGTCTTGATGGTTGCTATCATGCTGTTTAGCACAGCTCTTAGCACTCTATCAGGCTACTTAGGTGCTTATTTAGCCAATCGGCTTACGCTAGAATTTGGACGGCGCATTTACACCCATCTTTTAAGTCTCTCCTTGCCCACTTTACGCCGTTGGCAAGTAGGAGAATTGTTTTCACGTATTGGAGAAGTTGATACAATTCGCGGTTTTTTAACAGGAACCATCGCCACAACTGTGCTAAATGTTCTGTTTGCCATTATTTATATTGTTGCACTCTTTTCCATTAGTCCGAAACTTACCTTCATTGTCCTTATCATTTTACCTTTACAAATGGGGTCTTTAGCGTTGGTCGGTCCCTTCTTGCGCCGCCAATTACGCCGTGCTTTCACTCTGCAAGCTGTCCATAAATCGCGCCTTATTGAAAGTTTTACCAATCTTGAAGCCATTAAAGCACACGTAAAAGAATCTGCTCATACAATACGCATGCAAGAAACTTTAGCTCGTAGTTTAGATCAAAGCCTTACAACCAGTAAATTGCATCTTCTCAATGGAGCCATGAGCCATATTTTTGGTGATCTTTTCACTATTTTTATTATCTTTTTTGGTGCTCAGGCAGTTCTTCAAAACCAGATTACGCTAGGGCAACTTATTGCCTTTCATCTCCTCGCTGGAAATGTTTCTGGTCCTATCTTAAGCCTTGCATCCCTATGGGAAGAATGGCAGCATTTGAAAATCTCTCGTCTTCGTTTGGGCGATATTCTTAACTCCCCTTCAGAATGGGAAGAAGAAAAGCCGCCTCTTCAACTCAGCGCTCCTCCTCATCTTGAAGCCAACGATCTCTGTTTTTCTTATGGAGATAAGTCCATTATCAATCATCTTGATATCTGTTTACAACCTGGGCAACCAATTATGTTACTTGGTCCTTCAGGGTGCGGAAAAACAACCTTGGCGAAGCTCCTTTGTGGACTCTACCCCCCAACAAGCGGAAAGATATTGATTAACGCCCAACCTTTACAGAATTTTGATGTCCGTAGCGTGCGTGACACAATCGCGTATTTTCCCCAAAATCCTTGCCTTTTTTCCGGAACCATTCTTGAGAATATGCTTCTTGCAAAACCAGATGCCACTAAAGATGAAATCGACTCTGCACTATATGTTAGTGCTTGCCATGATTTGATTGCTCAGTTGCCTCTAGGACTCAATACTCAAGTAGGAGAGCAAGGTGGTTTTTTATCAGGTGGTCAGCGCCAACGCTTGGCTTTGGCTTGTTTCTTTCTGATAAACCCAAGCCTGCTTATTTTGGATGAACCTACTTCCGCATTGGATGATACTGTCAGTGCACAAATTGTTGAGCATTTATATAAACTTTCGCAAGAACGTATTGTTCTTGTTATTACCCACAAAAGTGATCTCTTCCCTCAGCATGCAACCGTCTTAAACTGTACTGATTTGGAGGCAAAAAATGGCAGATAAAGCTCCCTATTTGCGCCCTTTGTCACCAACGCTTCATATGGTGGTTGCTGTTTTGGTCACCTTATTTCTCTTTATTGTGATCGGCAGCTTTATCGCAAAAACAGAGATTGTTGCACGGGGGCAAGGAAGTGTTATTCCCACCGCTTACGTTCAGCTGGTCCAAGCGCAAAATACAGGACGCATTGAGAAAATTCTTGTAAAAGAAGGGCAATTTGTTCATCAAGGGGATCTCCTTATTCAATTAGATCCCCGTGAAGCCCTCAATGAGTGCGCACGTGTTCAAGCAGATATCGCGCAACAAACCCTTCAAGCACAAATTGCAACAGCTATTTTAACAGCTTTGCATGAAAGTGATCCTTTGGATAAAGATTTTGTAACCAAAGGGCTTGCCTATCTGCCAGTTCCTCCTTCTGGCAACACGACTGCAAGAATAGAAGGGGAAAAACTCATTAGCGCTGCCCTTCAATCTCTCCAAGATAAATTAAGAGCGCTAAAAGCACAAGCGGACCGCGTCGAGCGCAGCGGTGCAACACAACATGCGCAATTAGATAGGTTGGAAGATGATCGTCAATTAAGCCAAGGAAAATTAAAAGCTGCAAAAAGCCTGATGGAAACAAAAGTCATTAGCCAAGCCGTTTATTTAGAGCGTTTACATGATTTTAAAAATGTCGAGCATGAAATTTTAACCAATCAAAGACGTTTGGAAGAAAATGCCGCCGAAATAAACACCCTCCGCCAACAACGGAAAAGTCTCATTTCCGATGAAATCGCCCGCTATCGCCAACTTTCGCGTGAAACAGAACTGAATCTTCAAGGATTAAAAGCAAAACTTGATAGCACTCAATACCATCTTGACCACTTATCACTCTATGCGCCTGTTGATGGACGTATCGATGATTTAAGTATCCATACTTTGGGCGGCTTTGTAGAAGCTGGTAAAACGCTTATGCGTATTGTCCCTGATGCAGGTGGTCTCATTGTTGAAGCGTTTTTTGATAATAGAGATATTGGTTTTTTAGAAAAGGGTCAACGTGCTTACATCAAGTTTTCTGCCTTTCCACCTGAACGTTTCGGTGTTATCCACGGTACAGTCGTTAATGTAGGCGCTACAGCGCGCTATAATAAAGAAATTAATGGTGTCTATGCTGTTTTAATCAAAATTGACCAAGATCACATCACTTTGAATAACAAACAATTTAAATTTATCCCTGGCATGACTGTAACAACGGATGTCATTACCTCAAAACGGCGTCTCATTTCTTATTTCTTTGAACCTATCACCAAAATTTTAGAACAATCTCTAAAGGAAAGATAATGTCTGTAAATGAAAATCCATCACCATCATTCATAGATCCTCTTACGGCTTTGGGTGCCATGGTTGTTTTAATGCTTACATCTCCCTTATACCGCCGCTGGCGAATTTGGGATATAGACCGAAACTTAGGTCCAGCTTTACAGACTGGGCAATACAAGCTCTATAAAAATGAACGTGGAGAATTTTGCGCCTTTATCACTTGGGCTTTTTTAGATGAGAAAAATCATCAATCTATGCTTGAAAAGGGAGAATTTTTACCCGATGCCAATTGGCAAAATGGAAAATACGTATGGTTTATTGATTGTGTAGCACCTTATGGCCATACTGCTCATATTGTACGCGATATGCAACGAAATATATTTCCTGATCAGCGTTATTGTTATGCTGTACGACGTAATGAAGATGGTGGAATACGAAAAATTGCACGCTGGTGTTGCTATAGAGCGCAAAATCCAGCCAAATAGTTTTTCTAAAGCAAGTGCGCATAAACCATTTAAGCCCCACTCTTATAAAGAAAAATCCCTAAAATAACTATTTTGACTATAATTATAGTAAGAGCCACTCCGCTACAGACGCGTATTTCCCCTCTGACCAATCCGATATGAATGGCTAAAGATAATTAAGAGGTTTAATCCACTCTCAACTCTATGATTTCTCAAGTTTATGGTTGATTCATTTCACCAAAGACTGGCTGGGGTACCTGGATTCGAACCAGGGAATGCCGGTACCAAAAACCGGTGCCTTACCGCTTGGCTATACCCCAAAAAAACACGCTTTATAGCGACTCCTGCACCTTATAGCGATTCCTGTGATTGGACGCAATATCTGAAAATCAAAGACCTTACTTTTTTATCATAAAATTTCTGAGTCTTGTATGGCATTGCCATCGATACAAATTCGTAGCAGAAACTGATATACAATTGTGATTTTAACATAAGTAGCAACCATTTATCCACCAATTATTTTGCTCTTTGTATTGATGTCTTAGGAACAGAACATGAAAATCTTTCAGTTTACTCATGTATCTAATAAATTTGCATATGATTTAATTTTCTTGATATATTAAAATCTCATCTTGCTCAATTTAAGAAAAAAGCTGTCACCACATTGGTAACCGGTAAGTGTATGATAGTGCTGCTGTGCTCTTGCATTAAGCATAAAGATGGTAATGTCCACTAATTTTTACATTATATTATTCATGGGTAGCACCATAAAATAAAATCAAGCACATTGAAAAATATTTCCTAAAAAATAACACTTAATATTCTGTTGAAAACATTATGATACACCAATAAACTGGAAGAGTTTTGCAAAAATTAAAAACATTTTATATGGTATTTGAAAAAATAGATATACAAAAACAAGGAATAATAGCTATGTCCATTTACTTTTTATTCAAAAGATAATGATATTCATTACCCGCTCATAGATATAAAAAATCTTCAGAAGCAATCTTTATGTAGACCAATACCCTTTTTGATTGATGAATATACATTTCCTAAAAGCTTCTTTTACAAAAAGAGAGACATTAAAACTATTTCATACAAACTAGGTATTCAACATTTGCTTTTAAATTCGGTAAATGGCAAATTAGGCTTATGAAATAAGCTTAACAATTAGAATCGAGGAGATTTTTAAATGGCTTTTGAATTGCCCCCGTTGCCTTATGATTACGATGCCCTTTCGCCTTATATGTCACGCGAAACACTTGAATATCATCATGATAAGCATCACCTTGCTTATCTTACCAACACCAATAATTTTGTGAAAGAGTTAGGCTTAGAAAATGAAAGCCTTGAAGATATTGTTAAAAAAAGTTTTGGAAAAAATATTGGTTTGTTTAATAATGCAGCGCAGTATTACAATCATAACCACTTTTGGCTTTGGATGAAAAAAAATGGTGGTGGCCAAAAACTTCCTGAAAAGTTAGCAAAAGCTATTGACGCTGATCTAGGTGGTTATGACAAATTCCGCGCTGATTTTATTGCTGCTGCTAGTGCCCAATTTGGTTCTGGATGGACGTGGGTTGCTGTTAAAGATGGCAAGCTTGAAATTATGAAAACCCCTAATGGTGAAAATCCCTTAGTGCACAATGCTCGCCCTATTTTGGGTGTCGATGTGTGGGAACATTCCTATTACATTGATTATCGCAATGCTCGACCGAAGTACCTCGAATCCTTTGTAGACCATTTAATTAATTGGGACTATGTTTTAGAACTTTATGAAGAATGTGAATTTTAAACTATCTAGATAACTTTTTAGTGTATGAAAGTCTCTATAATCCAATAAATTATCGGAGACTTTCATACAGAAGTATTATGGATTAGCAAAAGTCTTTTCCTGCTATCTTTAGAATATATGCATAGATATAGGCAACTTCTTCTAGCTTTGAAAAACGTCCAGCTGCACCAGCGTGCCCTGAATCCATATTAATACGTAATAAAACTGCATTATCGTCTGTTTTTAGGTCTCGTAATTTTGCCACCCATTTTGCAGGCTCCCAGTAAGTTACACGAGGATCTGTTAATCCTGCCATCACAAGTATAGGGGGATAGTTTTGAGCTTTGACATTATCGTAAGGGGAATAGGAAGCAATAAGCTTATAATCTTCTTCTGATTCAAGAGGGTTCCCCCATTCGCCCCATTCTGGAGGTGTGAGTGGCAATGAAGCATCTAACATTGTCGCTAAGACATCAACAAAAGGCACATTCGCTACGATCCCAGCAAAATCCTGGGGAGCTATATTGGCAATGGCTCCCATCAACATCCCCCCTGCTGAACCACCATGGGCAATCAGCCGGTCGTGAGAAGTGAATTTATTGTTTACAAGGTAACGCCCACAAGCAATAAAATCTGTAAATGTATTGTGCTTAAAGAGATGTTTTCCTTTCTCATACCACTCTACTCCCTTTTCTTTTCCTCCGCGAATATGAGCAATAGCGTAAATAAAACCTCTGTTTACTAGAGAAAGTACATTACTATTGAAACTGGCAGGAATAGAAATCCCATAAGCACCATAACCGTAAAGCAGACAAGGCGCACCACCATCAAGGGGAGTGTTTTTGTGGTAAAAAAGTGAAATAGGAATCTTCTCACCATCGTCTGCTATTGCTATAATCCGTCGTGTTACATATGCATCTTTATTATGCCCAGAGGGAATTATTTGCGTTTTTAAAAGCATTCGTTTACAACTTTTCATCTCATAATCAAACACTTGATCAGGTGTTGTCATAGACGAATAGGAAAAACGAATAGTTGGACTGTTATATTCTGCAACTCCTTGCAGACCTAAAGAATAAGCCTCTTCAGTAAAAGCGATGGAATTAACTTGTTTAGTGGTACGTTCCATTACTTTTATACGTGGAAGCCCCTCAAAACGTTCGATCCAGACAAGAAAATCTTGATAAGCATCATGGGATAATATTAGGCACCCAAGCTGATGTGGGACAAACTCAGACCAATTTTCTGATTGTGGAGATGTATATGGCGCTACCATAATTTTGAAATCTTTTGCATTATCTAAATTGGTTAGAATATAAAAGACATCACCACCCTCTGTAAGTGAATATTCAATACCTTGTTGTCGTTTCCGTACACATTGGGGAACAGTAAAAGGTGCCTCAGCAGGAATTAACCAGATCTCGGATGTTTCATGATCATGAATATTAATATAAATAACATCATTAAGCTTAGAACCGCTTACATCTAAGAAAAAACCTGGATTGTCTTCACGAAAAATAAGCTTATCTTGTGATTGATCTGTGTTTAATTGGTGATAATAGAGCTCTGAAGGTCGGTGGTTTTTATCCATCTTAGTATAGAAAAAACCTTCAGACCTAGCATCCCATACAATTTGACCAGATGTATCAGTAATTGTGTCCGTACAGTCAGACAATGTCTCAAAATTACGAATTTTAGCTGTATAGAATTCTGATCCTTTGTCATCATAGGTCCATACCACATGTGTATGGTCAGGAGATTCTTGAACTGAACCAAATTTAAAATATTCTTTGCCTTCTGCCAAGACATCACCATTAAGGTACACGTTTTTTTCTCCGCCATTCCTTGGTGTCCGAAAATAATGTGGTTGTTGGCCTCCGGTAACATAAGAGAATCCGTAAGCAAAAGGACCATGTTTTATAGGAACAGAACTATCATTCTCTTGTATCCTGTTTTTCATTTCTGTAAAAAGCAAATCTCGTAATGATTTTGTATCAGCCATTTGAGCTGATTGATAAGCATTTTCTTTTTCAAGATGCTGTCGAATATTGGGGTCAAGACAGTTAGGATCTTTAAAAACATCTTGCCAGTTAGACGCACGTAGCCAATGATAGGGATCATCACGAAAAATACCATGATATATTTCCTTATGAGTGATTCTAGATGCTTTGGGAGGAATTGCAAAAGTGCGAGTCATACACAATCCTATATTAAAATATGTTAATAGCTTCGTTTATATGTTAGAATCACAATGATTGATGAAAGTGTAAAAATCTATAAGTTCTATTCACTTGCAAAAATAGCACCATGATAATTTTTAAAACTAATACCTTTCTGTTCATTACATATCACAGCTATTGTTTTCTAGGGATATAATACCACTTTTATAATGAAAGTGACGGGTAAAACAATTAAACTATTAGAAAAAGAATTGATTTTTTTTGAAACAGTATAATCGCATAATTTTACAGAAAGGAATAAATATATCTAAAATATTATTATTACTGTATAAAAAATAAAAATGTTCCATCTCCTTTTAACGAATAGTTTTATATTATAAACAATACTATTATGTCATATTTATAATATAGTATGTTTTTATTATTAAATTTTATAAATATAAATAATAAAAATAAATTTAAAACTTATTAAACATAAACTTACTAAACTATAAGTATTCAAAACAAAATATAATAATTTATATATTATATTTTTTATAATTAGTAATTTTATTTTTACGTTCTCAAAAAAAATAAATAAATTTTATCATATATTTTTTTATATTTGTGATGTATTATATATTATGTATGATATGTTATAGGGTAAAAATATATTTTATCATGTAATAATTTCGTTTTTCTTATTGTATATTATGACAAAAAATGGGTATTTATTTGATTTTTTTGTGTTTTGGCAATTTTATAGAATAATTGAATTGACAAAAAAGATTTTTGTACAATATGAAACTCATGTGCATGAGATCTTTATATCATGAGTATATGCACTATATCTCGATTTTGAATTACTCAATTTTAAATTAAAGGAAACAAGAATGGAACATCGTGCAGTCTTAGAGACTGAAAGCAATTTAGTTATTACATTGGTTGCTGATATTGTTGCTGCCTACGTGAGTAATAATTCTATTCGACCGACTGAAGTGCCAAGTTTAATTGCTGATGTCCATGCTGCTTTTCGTAAAGCAGGGAATCTAGAGTTAACAGAAGTCGAAGTTGAAAAACAAAGGCCTGCCGTTAATCCGAAGCGTTCAGTATTTCCTGATTATCTCATTTGCCTTGAAGATGGAAAGAAGTTTAAATCTCTAAAGCGTCATCTCATGACACATTATGGAATGTTGCCAGAGGAATATCGTGAAAAATGGCAGTTAGATAGTTCTTATCCTATGGTAGCGCCTAATTATGCAAAAACACGATCGGCTTTGGCCAAAGAAATGGGGCTTGGACGCAAAAGCAAACGGAAAAAAACTAAATAATCTTATTTTACGAAAAAATGATTTCATGTATAAAGTTTATTTTAGTATACATGTTTTGTGTGAAGCTTTTGTATATATAGCAATTTCTACCAAAGGTATTACATATAGCTTTCGTTACGAATCCGTTTAATCATTGATTTCAGACCATTTGATCGTTGTGGTGTAAGATTTTCATTTAAACCAAGTTTTTCAAAGAGCTCTTGAGCATCAGAATTGCGAATTTCAGAAGCTTTTTTGCCTGAATAAAAAGCAAGAAGTATATAAATGAGTCCACGCACAATATGAGCATCGGAATCACCTTGAAACGTCAATATTGGATCTTCTGAGTTATTACGTGAAGATAAAAGCCACACTTGGCTAACACAACCAGGAACTTTGTGAGCATCGTTTCGAGCGCTTTCCGGAAAAGGTGGCAATTCATAGCCAAGCTCGATGACATAACGATAACGATCTTCCCAATTATCCAAAAGCGAAAAGTTATCTATAATATTACCGATTGTGTCCGCCATTATTTTAGTCCTGTTTCGTTTGAATAATCATTCTTGAATACACTTATAAAAAATAAATATTTATTCTTCCTAACATAAATAACACGAAGAACGTTAAAAATCCTTATTTCAAGATAACATTGCATGGTTTTGTAAAAACTCTTGTATTTCGATTTTGTAAGAAACATTAGGGAAAGTCTCTGATATTATTTTTGTTTCCTAATATGTTCCCTAAATATTCATAAGCAGCTCTTGCACCGTAATATGCGCGCTCGCCAAGTGAACTTAAAAAGGATTTTCCTACTTTGCAGGTTTTTATATTACGGTCACAAAATGCGCCTAAGTCATTTAAGGCTTCCTTAAAAGCAATAATCACATCGCTCGTTGTTGTCTCATTATTTTTGGGGATAGAAGAATGATTACTGCTTGGATCTGCTACAAAAAATGAAACAATGACAAAAATAAAAAATAAAAAAAATGATAATTTGATTAAAAAACGTATCATGGATAATCAATGTACCGCAGTGGTAAATACAATAAAAGAAGCATTTTATCCACCGTTGCTTTATAAACAATTTATAAAATGTACTTTTTATAAAATTGAGTATTCATGTATTGGATCTATATCATTGGCTTTTTTATAAATATGGCACAATTCCGCTGCATAAAATGGGATACATTGTCTATTCAGTAAAAAATTAACATCAAAATTATACACTTACAAGCTGGTCATGTTAATAAACATACTATGATAAAAAATGAGAGAGATAATCATGTTGTGTACATAATTATTTTAAATAATAATCCACCATCTTAGCTTAGTTGAAAAGGCTAACAAGAGTAAACTCTGTTATTCTGATTCTAGTGTCGATAAAATATTTATATTATCTATAAAATTTTTACTGGAATGTTATAAAAATAGTCAACATGTCGATAAAAACATCAAAAAAATAACTGCATCTCTTATGATTACATCTCAAACCAGTTTTTTTCTATAACATTGTAAACATCAATTTAATTGATACTTATGAAAATTATTTAATAGAAGGAATTTATACAAAAATATAATAATATTGATAGATAATTATTCTTACCAAACCGTTTATGGATAAGTAACCATCTATATGTAAATTATAAAGAATAGATAATGATTGTCATCTGTTTAGTGTTATAGGCAAATATTTTCAATTTTAGTTTAAATAATAGCCAAACATATGCCCCAAAATGAAGAATAACGTGGCATTATTGTTTAGATAATTATATGTGATAATGCAGTTTGCAAACACCAAAATGATCTTGAATGCTAATCATTTGGTGCTCTCTTTATACACATTAAAGATTTATATAAAATAAAATGAAATGAATAAAAGTTGATAAGAACTCTTGTTGATTTATCAACTTATAAATTGATATAATGAAGCCGCTCGTTCTAGGAGTTTGAAAGGAAAATCAATAATGTCAATGCACTTTTCGCTGTCTGAAAATAAGAACTGATTCATATTCGTTTCCTAATTTATATTTGTTTCTTTGTAAAAAATAAACGCAACTGAAAATAAAAGTAATGGCAACAAAACGAAAGACATACCGAAAAAAAAATGTAAAACACCGTAAATACTATAGTAGTATTGTTATAACGCTTCTTCTTATAATTTTTCATTTTATTTTTTGGTGTGTAAAAACTCTTTATTTCTATACAAGAAAAAATACTTTATTTTTTGTTGGATCTCTTCTTTTTAGCATTAGTTTTTTATTTATTTCATTTAATGCTTTATTTTTGCAAATGACAACGCATCAAAATATTTTAACTCAAATGAAATTTTCCTCTGTTCAAAGTATAGGTAAGAGCTCTATTTTATCGGAAAAAGAAGAAAAATCACAAGAACTCTCCCGTGTAACTTCTGTACATTCTCAAAGTCAGAACCACACAAATTCACCTTTACCCTCTCAATCAGCAAGCATGCTGGAAAAGCAAAAAGAACTAACAAAATTAGGCCTTTATGATGGACCATTAGATGGACTGGAAGGACCTAAAACACGCCGAGCCATCACTTTATGGAAACAGCAAACTGCTCAGAGAATGCAAAAGAATGTTCTATCTAATCCCGCAACAGATGAAATCGCGATATTAATTAAGCAAAGCGAAATAGAAACAAACAATACAAAAAATATGACACACTTAAAAGAAGCTATTTTAGAGCCTTCTGTTGAAGATATTATACAAGTGCAAAAAGCTTTACATATTTTTGGGAATGAGGAGGTTGTTGTCACAGGAATAGAAGATCAAAAGACGATAGAAGCTTTAAAACAGTTTCAAAAAATATTTGATCTTCCTGTAACAGGTAAAATTAATCACACAATTTTAATGAAAATGCGTGAAGTTGGTTTATTAAATTGAAGTAATCTCTTAATTTATAATGATAATTCATCTTTCGTTTATTTAATATTCCCCTCAAACATTCCTTCATCTCAAGCCCTCTTATATTCAATCAATCAGAATGGTTTTCTTACACATTACATATTGAGCCGTACAATTTGCTGCAAAAAAAACACAACCGATTGCAGAAAAAAGAAATATTGCAAAATAGCAAACGTGCTCGTTCTACCATTTTTATTGCCTCTGATGATAAAAGAACACGAAATTTTTGTAGTATCACGTAAACCTTTCATATCATCGAGCCACGAATTGTCCATATATTATCGTCAATTTGATCTTTATAAATATGATGCAAAGAATTTGTGCAAACATCTGTAAAGATAAGTAGACGTAAGGCTAGTTGTGTTATGATTGTTGTTTCGCAAAGTGTCTGATAAAAAACCAGCACTTCTCTCCAATCTATTGCTGGAAAATTATGTGTTTTATGACATTGTTTTCCTAAGAGAGCGTGTGCGTTTAGTATTGCCTATAAATCAACATCCAAACCTAACGCAGCAGTATGTTTGAAACAAATATTAAGACAGTTTAGTACTTCTCTCAGCTCTCATAGCTTTTGTATGCCAAATGGAGGCAAGAATATTGCGCATCTCTGTTTGTATAATCTCCTTAAAACAGGAAAACAGCCTAATTTGGAAAGAATATGAAAATTTAAGGTAAAAACCAGTTTTTATCTTTGCCATTTCCTTTTAATTCAGCTTTACACCTTTCAATAACATCTAAAGTAATATCTTTAATGGAGATTACCTATTGCCTCATGCTTTTATTTATCACATGTCTTTTTGGCCTCACTCCCCCTCACCTAAAATAAAATGTCCCAAACAGAATATACTTGGATTGCCATTCACGGGCTTTCTTAAAAAACATCTCTAAAGCACCCAAGACCACTTCGCAACAACGCCCGTGAATAATAATAGCAGCCCCACTGCACGCGCCGCGCATCATCTTTACGCTTTTTGTCAAGAAGCAAGCCGGCACCATTACACATTTACCTACCTTCAATTTGTGACAGCTCTTGACATTTGAGATGATTCATAAAAGGCATATCCTTACTTTATTTTTTTATCCACAGACACTCATCCCGCCTATAACACACAAAAAACATGGTTTTGATTGATTCATTATAAAAAAAGTCGAAATGAGAGGATTTTATGATATTTACAGCTTTCATTCAATATAAGAAATAAAAAATTATCATTATAAATCAACAGATTGTGTAACTTTGATATTCCTTCATAAGTGTAAAGACGGTAGCGCATAATGGAGTTTATAAATTTTGGGAAGATTTTCATAAACTTACGGAGAGTTTTACATAATCCCCATTCCACGAATGTCAATGTGAAATGGGGCATCTACTGAGAAATGTCTATCTCAAACAGCATGATATGCAAAAAAATGCATTTGTTTGCAGCATTCTATCTTGCGTGAGGAGCTCATTCCCCTATAAAAAAGCAAATGCATAAATTGACTGCACAATAACACGTTTCTCTCTATCAAGAGGTTCGCCAATAGAAAGTGATTAATAATATATCTTTTGTCTATCCTGCTTTATATTTTCTCTCATAAACCTCTAAAAAAACACTTTCTCGCGTAACATAACTTATCGTGCATTTTAGAAGCATTTTTATTCCCTTTATTAAAGAAAATAAAAAATATATAAAAATTTATTTCTGTAATAACTATACAACAAAAAATATTAACCCATTACATCCTTTTTGCTATTGCGGCCTGAGCTGCTGCTAAACGAGCAATTGGTACTCGAAAAGGAGAACACGAAACATAATCTAGGTTATTTTCTTCACATAAAGCAATAGAGGCAGGATCGCCTCCATGTTCACCGCAAATTCCCAATTTTATTTTTGCACGCTTTGAGCGTCCACGCTGTGCAGCAATGGTAATAAGTTCCCCTACTCCATCACGGTCAATAGATACGAAAGGATCTTGCTCTAAAAGACCTTTTTGAAAATAGGTTGCCAAAAAAGGAGCAGCATCATCACGGGAAATCCCAAAAGTAGTTTGTGTCAAATCGTTTGTTCCAAATGAAAAAAATTCAGCAGTTTCAGCAATTTCATCTGCTCGAAGCGCTGCCCTTGGAAGTTCAATCATCGTCCCAACCATATATTGAATAGTACCTCCCTTTTCTTTCATCACTTCCTCAGCAACCTGATCAATACGCGCTTTTACAAAATCGAGTTCAGATTTAAGAGCAACCAATGGCACCATAATTTCAAGCATAACAGGAGATCCAGATTTTTGGGCAGATTCTGCTGCTGCTTCAAAAATCGCCCGCGCTTGCATTTCTGCAATTTCAGGATAAGTAATAGCTAAACGGCATCCTCGTAATCCAAGCATAGGATTAAATTCGTGTAACTGCTGAGCACGTTCAGCAAGCACTTCAGCAGAAACCCCCATAGCTGTTGCAACATCAAGAATTTCTGCTTTCGTTTTAGGCAAAAACTCATGGAGTGGCGGATCTAACAAACGAATGGTAACAGGTAAACCACACATAATTTCAAATAATTCACTAAAATCTGAACGCTGCATTGGCAAAAGCTTATCTAGTGCTTTACGACGACCATTTTCATCATGACTTAAAATCATTTCACGCATGGCAACAATACGTTCTCCAGAAAAAAACATATGCTCCGTACGACAAAGACCTATACCTTCAGCCCCGAAAGAACGCCCCATACGGGCATCAGATGGTGTCTCAGCATTGGCGCGAACTCTTATACGTCGCATCCCATCAGCCCATTCCATTAATTTTGCAAAGTCTCCGCAAAGCTTAGGCTGCAACATTGCAACTTTCCCTTTGAAAATTTCCCCACTTCCACCATCAATCGTGATAACATCGCCTTTTTTAAAGCTTTCTCCTGAAGCAAATAGCGTATTTGTATTATAATCAATCCGCACACTACCAGCACCAGAAATACATGGTTTTCCCATTCCACGCGCAACAACAGCAGCGTGACTTGTCATGCCGCCACGCGTTGTTAAAATTCCTTCTGCAGCATGCATACCATGAATATCTTCTGGGCTTGTTTCCACACGGACCAAAATAACTTTTCGCCCTTCTGCTGACACAGTTTCTGCCTCTTCCGAAGTAAAAACAATTTCACCGGTTGCTGCTCCAGGAGAAGCAGGTAAACCACGTCCTATAACAAAACGCTCTGCTTTGGGATCAAGTGTTGGATGTAAAAGTTGGTCAAGTGACTTTGCATCAATACGCATTACCGCTTCTTCACGGCTTATTAACCCCTCCTCAACCATTTCAATTGCCATCTTGAGAGCTGCACGAGCCGTACGTTTTCCCGAACGAGTCTGCAGCATCCATAATTTACCTTTTTCAATGGTAAATTCGAGATCTTGCATATCCCGATAATGCTGCTCAAGCTTCTGCGCGATCTGACATAACTTCAAAAAAGCCTCAGGCATAATTTTTTCTAAAGACGGCTTATTTGAACCAGCAACAATACGCGCATTTTCTGTAATATTTTGAGGCGTTCGAATACCCGCCACAACATCTTCTCCTTGCGCATTAACTAAAAATTCACCGTAAAGTTCTTTTTTTCCTGTCGATGGATTGCGTGTAAAAGCAACACCTGTTGCCGAATCTTCACCCATGTTGCCGAAAACCATAGCTTGCACATTAACTGCCGTTCCCCAACTTTCAGGAATGCTATGTAAACGACGATAAGTGACTGCGCGTGCTGTCATCCAACTTGAAAAAACGGCTCCAATCGCCCCCCATAATTGCTGTTCAGGATCTTGTGGAAAAGGGATTCCTAATTTTTCTTCAATATATGCTTTATAAGAAGCAATAACATGTTTCCAATCATCTGCTGTCATTTCTGTATCAATAGTGTAACCATTGCGTTCTTTTACCTCATCAAGAATCTCTTCAAAATAAGAATGGTCTACCCCCAAAACAACGTTAGAATACATTTGGATAAAACGCCGATAACTATCATAAGCAAACCGTTCATTATTAGCTTGTAAAGCAATAGCTTTTACAGTCTTATCATTCATGCCAAGGTTAAGCACTGTATCCATCATTCCTGGCATAGAAGCCCTAGCCCCTGAACGAACAGAAAGCAAAAGTGGTCTTTGCTCATTACCAAATTCACGTCCTGTTTGTTCACCAACGCGTCTTAATGCTTGCTTAACAGATTCCTGTAGCTCTTCTGGGTATGATTTGTCATGTGCGTAATAAAAATTACAGACTTCTGTTGTCAGAGTAAATCCTGGCGGTACGGGCAAACCAAGACTACTCATTTCTGCTAAATTAGCCCCTTTACCTCCGAGAAGATTACGCTCGCTTGCACTTCCTTCTGCGTTTCCATCTCCAAAACTATAAACCCATTTTTTCATTGTACAAATCCTCCCATATCAGCATCAAAACACCATTCAACCTAGGCTTAACTTAAATGATTCAAAATCGGCGAAATAAAAAAGATCGCTTCATAAATGCATAATACCTAACCTTCTTAAAAGAGATAATGACCACATCACCATCTATCTTCTAGAAGATTAAGATTCAGTTTTTAAGAAAACTATCAATCACCGAAAAAAAGTCTTCTACTTTCATAGCACCTTCATATTTATTTCCATTGATAAAGAAAGTAGGCGTTGCTGTCACACCAAGTTCTTTACCACGCTCAAAAGATGCATTCACTTCATCTAAAATGGTCTGATTTTTCAAACACGCAGTAAAACTTTCATCTGAAAAACCCGCCATTAAGCTAATTTTTTTCAATGGTGTCAGAGCATCTTTTCCCCAAACCCACTCATTTTGTTTTTGAAATAAAACTTCTATCAAAGGGAAATAGCGATCTTCTGGTGCACACCGTGCTAACATAAAACCTGCTGTTGCCCGAGGATCAAAAGCATATTCTCGGAAAATCAGTTTCACTTTTCCTGTTTTGATATATTTTTTACGAATTTGAGGAAGTATATCGTTGTAAAAATGTGCACAATGAACACATGTTAACGAAGCATACTCAACAATGATGACTGGTGCATCCGCCTCTCCCTCAAAGCGATCCTTTACTTTACTTGATTGGAGAAGCTCAGCCATATCAACTGTTGCCACTGGTTTGAGATCACGCGCTAAAGCAACTGTTACACTATTTTGTACAATCGTTATGAAGAGAAAAATTATCCCGAAAGATAAAAAAGAACGAAATTTTACCATAAATAATACTTTTCTGTTGGTATTAAACGAATAGGAATCCAATGCTTTCTCATATATTAAAGAAAATATATATAAAATATCTTGCTATTTATTATTTTTTTCCGAGAAAATGCAACAGCCAAGTTTATAAAGTGATTGGCGTAAACTTTTATCTTCAATTCCTTCAAGCATTTTCTCCACGCATTTTTTGTCTTGTTCACTCAAAGTCGACTTTAGAGGCAAATGATTCATAAAAACCGACAGACGCCTTTGTTCAATCTTGATGCGATCAATAGCAATATAGCCAAAAAATCCATTAATTTTATGAAGAAATTCCTCTGTTTCATGCATCAATTTCAACGCCGCAAATCCTTCACATGCGACAACAAGTGTTGCTGGCTGAAAAACTTCATCTTGATCTGCACGACGTTTCCAAATAATTTTAAGCGGCATTGTATGTTCACTGATATCATGGCCCACAATTTGTGGCCAATGCTCTATAAGCTCTACATTTAGCCCTGTCCGTTTGCGCAAAACGGGATCAAGTATTTTGAATACCGTCTCAGAAAGAGAATAAAAGATATGTTTTTTTAGTTGTTTTCTCATTTTTAGATCATTTTTCAACCGTTTACTCAATTACAATAATTTGTTTTATCTAAAAATAATTGCCTCCCTAATTTATAAAATATCAACAAAATAAAAATCCACTCCTCACCAGGGTCTCGACAATAAAAGAGCAAAAAAAAAGAATTACAAAATAAATATTTTTTCTTTTGCATTTTACATCTCTCTATGCTTGAAAACAATCATGTATGAAATTTCTTCGCACCTCCTTTCTTGGTACGATCAAAATCATAGAAACCTCCCATGGCGGATTACCCCCGAAGAGCAAAGACAAGGTATCCGTCCTGATCCTTATCAGGTTTGGCTTTCTGAAATCATGCTGCAACAAACAACAGTTGAAACGGTTAAGCCCTATTTTAAAAAATTTCTGAAATTTTGGCCTGATCTTCCTTCTTTAGCAATAGCCTCACAAGATGATATTATGAAAGCATGGGCTGGACTTGGTTACTATTCACGCGCACGTAATCTTAAAAAATGTGCGAGACAGCTTGTTGAAAACTACGCAGGACAATTTCCACAATCTGTAAAAGAATTGCGAACTCTAGCCGGTATTGGAGAGTATACTGCCGCAGCCATTGCCGCAATTGCTTTTAACCACCCTGTAGCAGTGGTTGATGGTAATGTAGAACGTGTAATAGCGCGCCTTTTTGCTATCGCTTCAATATTACCAAAAGCAAAAGCTGAAATTAAAGAAAAAACACAAAAAATTACTGCTTTAAATCGTCCTGGCGACTTTGCTCAAGCAATGATGGATTTGGGAGCAACCATTTGTACCCCACGCAAACCATCTTGTTATATCTGCCCTCTTCAAAGTTTATGCAAAGCGGCAAAGATGCAACAACCGGAGTCTTTTCCAGTTAAAGCCCCTAAAAAAGAACGCCCTTCAAAAACAGGTAGTGCCTTTGTGGTTCTTAATAAAAACAAACAAATTTATTTGGAAAAACGACAGACGCAAAAACTCCTTGGTGGAATGACCCAAATTCCTAACAATATTGATATAAACAACAAAAATGGGCTCCAAAACGCCCCCTTTCCTGCCAATTGGCAATTCAAAGGGCAAATTACGCATGTTTTTACTCACTTTTCTCTAAAACTCGATGTCTACTATACTGAAGATATTCATGAAATGAATTGTGAAAATGGTTGGTGGTGCAACATTCAACATCTTGCCAAAGAAGCGCTCCCTACTGTTATGAAAAAAGCCATTTCCGTAGCACTTCCCAATTCTTTCAGATTTAAATAACCTTGTTTATTCGTAAACATGTTTGCTAATGGAGACTTTTGTATCCCTAATGACCATTTCTTAATCTTTAAAAGAAAAATTTAAACACGTAGAATATCTCATTTTTTCTATCAATGAGAATTAAGAAGGAATAGAAATCTTAGATTTAAATTTCAGGATCTGTCCTTTGTTCGCTTATGAAGAAGCAAATCGGCACCATCGTTATATTTACCCACCCCCTACGACACCCTTGGCACTTGAAACGGTTCATAAGGGGTACTTTTAGTTCTTTCTTTAACAATTTTTATTCACACGCCAACCCCGCTTATGACATGCAAGTAAGTAATTTTTATTGATTCAATATGAAACAGGTTTGAAATAAAAGAGTTTGACGATATTCCGAGGGCAATTCAATATGAGTTGCGCTAAATTATCTTGATAAATCAATATATTTTACGCACTTTATAGATGCACGTACAAAAAAGCACTTAATTTTGAACTTCTGAATGAACCTTTTAATTCTGATATTTCATTTTTATAAGATTATATTGAAATTTTACTATTTTGGAACTAAAATTAGAACATAGAGTAGAAATTTCTCGTTTTAATTTTTTCTACAAGAAGCGAAAAATACTCGCTTGCCGCTTACAAGCGAGGTGAGTATTTCAATACAAAGCATCTAAGAAAAGCATAAAACGCGCTTGCATCCATCCCAATCGAGATCAGGTACATTGGTGATTAATGGAATGAAGCGATCAGCTTAGTTCATAAAACACCCGTTTTTAACATTTGTGAACGTATGATCATTCTTAAATGATCTATGGACTTTAACCGTCCATTTTCCTCATAATACCAAAATGTCCAACCATTACAACTCTGCGAATCTTGAGCCTTTCTTCCCATTGCGTGAATTGAGCCCGCTTCACCACCATGCATAATCGTACCATCAGCTCTTACAATAGCAGATACTTGCTTTTTCCGATCATAAAGAACTTCTCCAGGATAAAGTAAACCTGCCTCAAGCAAACTGTTGAATGCTATGCGCGGTTCTGCTTTTTTTCTATCTAAAATCGCCAGCTCTGGTTGTCCTAAAGGTTTAACCGCCGCAATCCTTTCACATGCCGCATCAATGTAATCTTGCTCGCGTTCAACCCCAACAAAATCACGCCCTAAAAGCTTGGCAACAGCACCTGTTGTTCCCGAACCAAAAAACGGATCAAGAATAACATCACCAGGTTTACTAGAAGCCATAATAATACGCGCTAATAACGCTTGCGGTTTTTGTGTTGGATGTAATTTACGCCCTGAATCATCCTTTAAACGTTCAGCTCCAGTGCAGAGAGGAAAAAGCCAATCTGAACGCATTTGTAGATCTTCGTTTGCCGCTTTTAAAGCATCATAATTAAATGTATACTTTTTATCTTTTTGATCTCGCACAGCCCAAATAAGTGTCTCATGAGCATTTTGAAAGCGTCGCCCTCGGAAATTAGGCATCGGGTTATTTTTGCGCCAAATAATATCATTGAGCATCCAAAAACCTAAATCTTGTAATGCCGTACCAACTCGAAAAATATTATGGTAAGATCCGATAACCCAAAGGGTTCCATTAGGTTTTAACACACGACGACAAGCAAGCAACCACGCACGGGTAAAAGCATCATAAGCAGCAAAACTCTCAAACTGGTCCCATGCATCATCAACCGCATCAACAAGCGAATGATCTGGACGATATAAAGCACCATCCAATTGCAAATTATAGGGTGGATCCGCAAAAATCATATCAACAGAATGTTTTGGAAGTTTTTCTAAAACGGAAACACAATCTCCTTTAAAAATTTTATTGCGCCATGGCGTCTGGGAGGGATTACGAAGGAAATCTTTTTGAAGCTGAATAACTGTCATGAAAAACCCAACAAAATGAACTGAATTTGCCCTATAATCAACCAAAATAGTTTATAGGCCCGCTTTACCAATCCATATTTACAAAATAGAGTAAACGTATCGTTAAAGTTCCGAAAAATTGATTATTCTTTTTTGTTTTTTAAAGTAAAAAAACTTCCATATGAATGAAGTTTTCTTTTTTCAATATACTGTTCCCCTATCTTTTATTGCGTAAAATGAATAAGAATCATTTTCAAAATATATTTTTATGAAATAAGGTTCTCTCAATGTCGTTTTCATGAAAATTGTTCATCTCGTAACATGTAAAGGAATATTTTATGCCTCAAATAGATCTTATTATTTTTGATTGTGACGGAGTTCTCGTCGACTCTGAATATCTTGCAGCAAAAATTGGATCTCAATTGCTCAAACAAACAGGATATGAAATCTCACCTGAAGAATTGAGCGAACGTTTTGCAGGGCTTATCTTTCGCGATATTCTTAAACAAGTTGAACAGGAAACAGAAAAACCAATTTCTGCTCATCTCATAGATCAAATGGCTGATATTTTTCGTACACAAATAAAAACTGAATTACGTGCTCTTGATGATGTAAGAGAAGCAGTAGAAATTATTCAAACACGCTATCCCTACTGTATCTGCTCTAATGCAAAGAGCATCGATATAAAAGAGATGCTCACCACTGTTGGTCTCTATGAACTTTTTGAAGGTAAAATATTTTCTGCACCTGAAGTTGGAACAAAAAAAACCAAACCTGCCCCTGATATTTTCCTTTTTGCCGCAAAACAATTACAAGTAGAGCCTCAAAACACTATCGTTATAGAAGATTCAATTCATGGTGTACATGCCGCCAAAGCAGCAGGCATGCGTGCCATCGGCTTTACGGGAGGATCACATAGCTATCTTGGCCACTCTAATGCACTTGCAGAAGCTGGTGCAGAAACAGTTATTGCAAAACATGCTCATTTAGGAGAAGTCTTAGAAGCAATGGCAGTATGGCGAGATCTATTATAAGAAATCTCTTGAATATATCAGTTTGTAAACTCTTGTAAGAAGCACTTTTATTCAAATGTCCTTCTCTTCTCGCTGCTCCTTTTATAATAACTTCAATAAATGCGTAATTCACGACATGGGTGAATTGCATCTCAATGTGAAAAAAATATAGCACCTCATTGAGATCATAAGTCTGTTAACCATTGCACGTGCTTTTAAAAAAAGCAAAAAACAGGGGTGCAAACTCATAAAAATTAAGCCCTGCTTATCTATCTCAAATCCGATATCCCAGTCCCAACCACAGCAGCTCATCCTGATAAATTATGAGATTTGTCAAAAAAGGAATATTACGATGCCTTGCTCGATAAGATGTGAAAATCGCTATGCCTCCTTCATCTGATAAAAGAAATCACATGTCATAGTAAACATGTCATAGTAAAATTGTATGGTATGTGCGCCTTAATCATGGAAAAAAATATTAAAATTCGCAGAACCCATGGAACACAAGAGTTTATTGAAAAAAACAAAAGTATTCTTGTTAAATTACACGGGCTTATATTTGCTCAATCCAAATCTCGCAAACTTGTTGAAGGCTTATTTACTTTGCTGCTTAAACAGTATTTTAACAGCATCAATCGGCACAACCTCCCTAAGATTACAAAAAACAAAAAGAATACATTCTTATAAAGATTTGCATTTTATAAAAAACATTTCATACCAAGTAATTTACAGACAACGTATTGATTTATAATCAATAATTAATCATTATTCAAATTAAGCAAAATGCAAAAATGTAGCAACATTAGGAGCTAGCAAATTGTATGGCACTGCCATCTTTCTTCTTTATAAACGCCAAAAACTCTGATACCCTAAGAGTTTTATATTATGGGGCTTTATCATCATATCTATCATTGCACAATAGGCTTGAGTACCTTGAGAACGGTTTCTTTAAAAAAACACATAAATATGAAATATATAATCATGTTAAACAACCTACAGAGATACCAATAGTTGCTTAAAATTTTCCGAAAGCACTTAATAGACTTTTTAAATAAGCAATGAAATCAGATCTTTTTAAAAGTAATCCAACTTTAAGAAAAACACCCTTTCTAAAAATATTAGAAAGGGTGTTTTTCTTAAAGCGGCTTTTCTGTTTGGAAAGAAGAAAGTGTTGAAAAATATTATCTAATACTGATCTTTCGGCACTCATAAATATGTCTAAATTAGATTCTTCTATACACTGCTTTGCATCATAGTAATATGCTGTTCACATTGGCGATAAAAAGATAATATCATTTATCTCTATCCAATTCGAGCTCTACTTTACACTATGAGAGAACTGTACATTTTTTAGTATCTATAACATAAATGTATATAATTAATAGTGAAGTATCATTATGCTATCACGATGCAATTAAATAACCATTGAATAATAACTTAAATAATATCTATATAACACAAATTCTACAATAATGACTATCTATAATAACTACTATAAATAATAAAATTTTAGCGTGTCCATTCATATTTTAATTGTTAAGAATATTTATATAAACATATCATAATTTTCATGTTTTTTATTATACTATCGATAATAAATAATTTTTTATATATTTAATATGTAAAAATTTTGATCATTTTATTATCGATAAATGTATTTATAAAATAATATTAATCTCATTTATAAAAATTATACGATAACAACGTGTTATTTTATATATAACACATAATAAAATATTTCATAAAGTTTTTTTAAAATATTTTTTGTAATTATTACTGTTACTTTTTTACAATAATGTTTATAAAAAATTATATTTATATTTTTATATGTGCTTTTATTATTGACTAAAAATACATATTGAACTATATATGTGTGATATAAATAAACATATATGTATATTTCTTACATATATAAGTTAAAAATATTTGAGGTAAAGTTATGGTAAAAGTATTTAAAAATTATATCTTAAGCATTTTTATAGCGAGCACTTTTTTTATTTCACAAACTGTAAATGTTAATGCAAACTATTTGAAAAATGATACTCCAAAAGAGGAATTTTCTGTTTTCCCAATGGAACAAGTAAAATATGCGAAATCCGATGTAGTTTCTACGACTGCTTTCTATGTTCCGTCTGTAAATTATCAAACAGAACATGGAACAATAGGTGAAGAAAAATTTGAAAAGGTCTTTGAGCCTATGACTGTAAGAGAGGGACTATTGTACGCTGGATATGCAATAAGTTTTATAGGATCGATAATAAATTGGATAAATGATATAGTATTGATGTTCAAGTAATTCAATATATTGTAGAAATATAGAATATATAGCTTCATTATTTTATTATTAATTATTATAAATTTATTACATAATGAAGCTTCTATTTCTCTTATTATAACTATAAATTCTGTAAATTACATCCAAAAATCCAAATTATAAATTTATATACACACATATATATATATTGAATACTATAAAGTATTTGAGGTAAATGATGATTAAATTCTTTAACAATCATATGTTAATTATTTCTATGATATCTGTTTTTTACATTTCACAGACTGTAAGTGTACATGCCAACTACTTGCAAAACAATATTCATCGTGAGAATAGTTTTATTTCTTTAACAGAACAAAACAGAAAGGATGCAATCAGTACGGTTTTTCTCTATACACAAAATCTAAATCGTGGTATGAAAAATGAAATTACCATCGAAGGAAAATTTGAAAAAGTCGTTGAACCTCTTACACTCGGGACTTTTGGTATTGGGATGGCTCTTGGTTATGTATCAAGTACGGTAGGTATGTTTTTAGGATGGATAATCAGCAAAATAATATCCTATTTTAAATCTCGTTAAAATTGAAATTTCATCAGATTAAGACCTTCTCATATGAAATATAAACTATTAACACATTCTGTGTTTATCCATTGTTGATGATAAAAACTAATGAATTATCACAATAAGAGTGAAAAAAGCTTTAAATGCTTCTGTTTCTCTCAATGTGCACTAATTCTGCCGATGCATCTATTCAATTCAGATTAAAATAAAAGTATTGGTGGTAAACTATGATTAAAGTATTGAAAACTTACGTATTAAATATTTTTATAGCAGTTGCTTTTTTGCTTTCACAAGTTATAAATGTTCATGCCAATCATTTGAAAAATGATACTCAATGGGAAACTGTCTCTCTAATAGAACAAGGAAAGAAAAAAACTATCGATATAGCTGCTCTTTATGTCCCAAGTTTCACTCATAGAGCAAAAAGTGAATCTGCCTTTGAAGGAAAATTTGAGAAAGTGTTTGAACCAATTACGCTAGGAGTTTTTTCTACAGTAGGAGCTTTGGGTTTTGGATTCTTAACTGGATCTGTTATGGCCATATTTAGCGGGATAATCGGATGGGCAATAGGAAAAATTAAAGGCAAATAATTCAAAGATACTTAGTTATTTTTTTCTATTTAAAATGAAAACACTTTACAGCCTGCTTCCCATCATTTAGCAGGCTGTTGTATGTTTTCTATGGATAAACTTTAGGTTACCATACTGTATAGCACAAATATAATATCTATTATTATACAAAGTGATAAGTTAAGCTAAAAAAGATTATTCAAAGTATAGATTTGTGCACGAAATGCCATAAAATTACCTTATAAATCTTCCAACGTGAATTCTGAGATGTATCATTTTAACATTCAGTTCAGCAGATTTAATTGTTACAAAGTATTAAGAGCATAAAATAACTATAAATGATTGAGTTTTATACAAAAGTTCTTCAGTAAATGCCATTCTATCTATTTAATTGTATTATTTAAGAAGGTGTACAAGTGAAGATACGTTGTAAAATTTAAGTGAATGAATAATAGAGAGAAAATTTTCGACTGTAAAAGATTTTCTGTGAACATTTGGCGTTTATATCTCAAAAATAAAAATGCTTAAGGCTATTTCCTTTCATTATTGAGTTAAAAAGAAGAAAAGAAGCTCTATCCATTTAATAATTTAAATATTATGAAAAACGTGAAATAAATAACTTCACCAATTTGCCAGAAATAAAAAAAGGATAAGACTTATGGAATATATCAGCACGAGAGGTGAAGCTCCTGCTTTAAGCTTTACGGAAACAATCATGACAGGGTTGGCAAGTGATGGGGGACTTTATTTGCCAGATAAATTTCCTCAGCTATCATTTGATGCGTTACGAGCACTTCGTGGTCAGTCCTATACAACAATTGCTAAAACTATCCTGTGGCCCTTTGTGAATAACGAAATCGAATATACAGCTTTTGAAAATATGATCGCTGAATCTTATGCAACCTTTCACCATCCAGCAATCTGTCCGTTACGACAAACTGGAGCAGATGAATTTATCCTTGAACTCTTTCATGGTCCTACTTTAGCTTTTAAAGATGTCGCAATGCAGTTTCTTTCTCGACTGATGGATTATGTTTTGACTGAAAAAAATAGATGTGCAACGATTATTGCTGCAACATCAGGTGATACAGGAGGAGCTGCGATACAAGCTTTTGCTGGAAAAGAGCACTCAGATATTTTTATTTTATTTCCTAAAGGACGTGTATCACCTGTTCAACAACGGCAAATGACAACCAATCAATGTTCCAATGTTCATGCCATTGCCATTGAAGGAAATTTTGATGATTGCCAAGCTCTTGTCAAAGCAATGTTTAATGATCATAATTTTCGTAAAAAAACAGCGCTTTCAGGTGTTAATTCTATAAATTGGGCGCGTATCATGGCGCAAATTGTTTACTATTTTTCATCAGCTCTTTCCTTAGGAGCACCTGATAGAGCTGTTTCATTTACTGTTCCTACTGGAAATTTTGGTGATATTTTTGCAGGTTATGTCGCAGCCCGTATGGGATTACCCATTGCTCAACTGGTCATCGCAACGAATGATAACGACATCCTTGTACGTACATTGACCAGTGGTACTTACGAAACAAAACCAATAGTCCATACAACATCACCTTCTATGGATATTCAGGTCTCTTCTAATTTTGAACGTTTGCTCTTTGAAAGTGGCAATCGTGATCCAATGTGGATTCGCAATGCAATGGAAAACTTGAAAAAAACGGGTCTCTTTACTCTTGATGAAAAGCAACTCAAAAATATTCGTTCCCTATTTTCCGCTGGGAAAAGCAACATGGCTGCAACAGCTCAAAAAATTGATAGTGTCTATAAGGAAAGTGGCTATCTTGTTGATCCACATACAGCGGTCGCTCTTCAAGTAGCGCGTGAAAACAAAAAACCGCATATTCCAATGATCGTTCTTGCCACGGCTCATCCAGCTAAATTTCCTGATACTATTAAAAGCGCTTGTGGCCTTCATGCTCCATGGCCATCTCATCTCAATGATGTAATGAAACACGAAGAACATTTTATAAATCTTGCTAATGATGAAAAAATAGTAAAAGATTATATTTCTTTAAAATCGCGTGCATCTTATTAAAGTTAGCTGCATTAATTTAAATCAAGAAGATTCTGATACCCTTACAATGAGGTATTTAGCTTATTTAATGGAGTTGTAAATACATGGATGTAGATATCTGTCGCCTAAATAATGGTTTGACTATCGCCACACATACAATGCAACAAATTGATAGTGTTGCCCTCGGAATATGGGTTAAAGTGGGCTCACGCAATGAAACCTCCACACAGCATGGTATTGCTCATCTTCTTGAGCATATGGCTTTTAAAGGAACCGAAAACCGTACTGCTTTTCAAATTGCAACCGATATTGAAGATGTTGGCGGTGAAATCAATGCTACAACCAGTATTGAAACAACAGCTTACTTTGCACGTGTACTTAAAAGCGATATCCCACTTGCTATAGACATTTTAGCCGATATTTTAATGCATTCAAAATTTGACGACAATGAACTAGAACGAGAAAAACAAGTAATCTTTCAGGAAATTGGTGCTGCCCATGACACTCCTGATGATATTGTTTTTGATCACTTTACAGAAACAGCCTTTCGTCATCAATCCCTTGGACGCTCTATTTTAGGAACAGCTAAAACTATTCAATCATTTACATCTACTGATCTCCATGATTTCATCAATAAACAATATAGTGCAGATCGTATGATTGTCGTTGCTGCAGGAGCTGTAAAGCACGAAAGTTTCTTGCGAGAAGTTGAAAGTCGTCTTGGTACTTTTCGCTCCCATTCAACCGCACCTCTTACTAATCTTGCAAATTATGTCGGTGGCGACTTTCGTGAATATCGCGATTTAATGGATACACAAGTTGTTCTAGGGTTTGAAGGGCGTGCTTATCACGCGCGTGATTTTTATGCGGCTCAAATTCTTTCAATCATTCTTGGTGGTGGTATGTCTTCACGTCTTTTTCAAGAGGTAAGAGAGAAACGTGGATTATGCTATTCTATTTATGCTTTTCATTGGGGATTTTCAGATACTGGGCTTTTTGGTGTTCACGCAGCTACCGGACAAGAAGGGCTCAAAGAACTTATTCCTGTGATTCTTGATGAACTTTCCAAGGTCAGCAAAAATATTCACGCCAACGAACTGCAACGAGCACAAACGCAATATCGTGCAAATCTGACAATGTCACAGGAAAATCCCTCTAGTCAAGCACATCTCATTGCTCGCCAAATACTCCTTTATGGTCGACCAATTCCAATATCGGAAACAATTGAACGCCTCAATCTCATCACTCCTAAAAGATTAACTGATTTAGCACATCGTCTTTTTACAAACTCCACTCCAACACTAACTGCTGTCGGACCTGTAGGCCCCCTCATAAATTTTGATGATTTAACGTCAACTCTTTCATACAAGCTAAAGTAAAAACTTCTTTTCAAAGCAGCATCACAATAACATCACATATTTTATCATAAAATTTACCACAAAAGCTCTCCTCATTAAATAAGTTTTGGAAATATTGGGCAAAGAGGTGTACAAAACTACCCAATTCATACTTCATGTGATAAAGATTCTAATCAGTAAAGATATATCCGTGAAATATGGAAATTCATGGTTTAACTTTGCCCTTTTAAAATATAAAACTTCATTCGCTTCAGGTTCCATTGAAGCAGATGGGTATGTGGTCTATTTGTATATAAAATCACATAACTTAAGAAAAAGTGATAACAATTTATTATGTAAATAAATTATAAAAGGTGGACGTTTTTTCTCAAAAATCGAAATGAAAATTAAACATCCTAAAATATTGAGAGTGGGACATTGTGAAGAGTTTGCGTAAAATAATTGACATCATTTTCATTGTAGTCGTTAGTTCTTTTGTCCATCTTACATCAGCACAAGCAATTGAACCAGTTAAAATTTCTTCTCAGGATGCTGCTCTTGATCTCTCAAAAGCAATTGAAATTCACCATACAAACAATTCTATTTTTCAAACAAGTACAGCACCAGGACCAGATGGTATTGTATGGCGTATTGAAGTGCAGGCAAAAAATGAAAAATTTTCCGGAAATTGGGCCGTTTTTTCTCTTGCAAATCCAACAGATGAACAAGTTGATCGTCTCATCGTTGCCCCCCATTACCGCATGGCACGTTCTGGATTTTTTTGGCCAGACCTTGGATCATCAAGGATTCAATCCATAACGCCAAGCGAAGGTTTTTCCCTCGATCGTCAACTTAGTGCAAACTCTGATATCTTTCGTATTACCCTTAACCCTGGTGCTGTTATTACATTTGTGGCCGAACTTAACTCTGCAAATCTACCGCAAATCTATTTATGGCAACCTGAAGCTTATAAAGATGCAATTAATTCTTATACGCTTTATCACGGTATTCTTCTTGGGATATCAGGTCTTTTAGCGCTTTTGTTAACTGTTCTCTTCGTCGTCCGTGGAACAGGGCTGTTTCCTGCAACAGCTGCTGTTGCTTGGGCAGTGCTTTTTTATATTGGTATTGACTTCAATTTTTTAAATAAATTCTTTGCTGTTACACTCACAACCCAACCAATCTGGCGTGCTGGTACAGAAGTAGCACTTACTGCTACACTCTTCATTTTTCTTTTTACCTATCTCAGCCTTAACCGCTGGCATTATCATTTTAGTTACGGGGCTATCGCTTGGACCATTGCCTTTTGCAGTCTAGGAGCCTTTGCTATTTATGATCCCATCAGAGCCGCTGGAATTGCGCGTTTGTCTTTTGGCCTTACCGCTGTGCTTGGTATAATATTAATCATCTATTTCTCAATCAGAAGCTATGACCGCGCCATTATGCTTATTCCAACATGGTTGCTCATTAGCTTTTGGTGTGTTGGAGCCTATGCCTGCATAGCTGGACATTTAAACAATGATATTATTCAGCCAGCATTAGCGGGGGGATTAGTGCTCATTGTTCTTCTCATTAGCTTTACTGTCCTGCAACAAACTTTTTCTAATGACGCTTTCCATGAAGGAATATTTTCCGACCTTGAACAACAAGTACTCGCAGCAAAGGGAGCTGGAAATATTATTTGGGATTGGAATATTGAGCGTGACCGTATTGTTGTACATCCAAACATGGCAACCCTTTTTGGTACTGAAATTCATAACCTCAATGGACCTATGCGCAACTGGATTTCAGCCTTGCACCATGATGATCGTGAACGCTTTCAAGCCGTATTGGATATCATTCTTAAAAATAAAAAAGGGCGCATTGATCAAATTTTTCGGCTTTCTTCTGGTGGTGGTTATTATCATTGGTTTTCTCTTCGTGCACGTCCGGCTATGCAAAAAGATGGAAAAATCACCCGTGTCATTGGAACCATTGTCAATATTACTAACCATAAAAAATCCGAAGAACGCTTATTGCATGATGCAATCCACGACAGCTTAACCGGACTTCCTAACCAACAAATTTTCTTTGATAGACTACAAAATTATACCTCTTTAGCGAAAGCAAATATCAAAATTAGACCAACCGTCTTTATGATTGATTTTGATAATTTTCGCCAAATTAATCGCAAATTAGGTATCGCTGTTGGGGATACTGTACTTCTTATAATTGCACGTCGTTTAAATCGTCTCATTAATTTTCAAGATACCTTATCGCGCCTTTCTGCAGACCGCTTTGCAATTATTTTACTCAGTGAAACAGAACCACAAAAAATTGCAGCATTTGCAGATCATTTGCACAAAACAATTTCAGCTCCTATTTCACTTTCAGAAAATAAAATAATCCTTTCAACCTCTATCGGATTGGTTACATGGAGTGAAAGTCGATCAACTGCTAAAGATATTTTTAATGATAGTGAATTAGCAATGATTCGCGCAAAACAAATGGGTGGAAATCATATTGAACCTTTTCGTCCTAATTTTCGCACTCTGGGTCTCGAACATAATACTCTGGAGAAAGATGTTCATTATGCAATAAAACGTAATGAGATGAAAATCCTCTACCATCCTATTCTTAATTTATCAGACGGACATATTATTGGTTTTGAAACAATTGTAGAATGGCATCATCCCACTTATGGAAATTTAAATGTCTCTGATTTCATAAAAATCGTAGAAAATGAACAAATTGTTATGGATTTGTCACAATTTATCATTGATAATGCCATTATCGATCTTATAAATGTACAAGAAAAGTTTTCCCAACAATCTTTCTTTATTTCAATTAATTTACCAAGCGCAGAAATGATTCATCCTCGTTTTATCAGTCAATTGCGTGCCGCTTTGCTTCGGCATCCGCTCCACAAAGGACGCTTAATGATTGAAATATCTGAATTTGTCTTAAGAAATAATCCTGAACAATCAGCGCACTTTCTTGAACAAATTAAAACACTTGGAATGAATCTCGCACTCGATAATTTTGGAACAGGTTATTCGTCTCTGACCTATCTCGTACGTTATCCATTTGATATGGTTAAACTTGATCGTTCACTTATCTCAATCGACTCTCTTAAGAAGAAAATTGTTCTAAAGTCTATCATTAATATGGCAACAGATCTTAATTTGCAAATTATCGCAGAAGGTGTTGAAAATGAAAAAGAAGCAATCTTCCTCCGTCAAGAAGGTTGTAAATATGTTCAAAGTACACTTGTGACGAAACCGATTGCCATAGAAGAATTAATTACGCTCGTTCAGAGCCATTTCCCTTATAAAATAAAAACATAAGGGATAAAATAACGTGTAAAGTTAAAAAGCTTAGAAAAAACTCTACGCGTGTCCCATTTCAGAAGCAAGATAAGTTGGATCGATACCCATGCGTGTTAAACTTTTATCATACTTGCAGCTTAAATCGCTTTCAAAAAGAAAACTAGGTGATGTAGAACTGATTAGCCACCCATTTGTAGAAATTTCTGCCTCAAGTTGCCCCGCTTTCCATCCAGCATAGCCTAATGCGACCAGTGCATGTTGCGGACCTTGTTCGCAACTGATCGCTTTTAATATATCAATTGTCGCAGTAAAACAGATCTTATCTGCAATAAAAACAGTTTCTTCACAAGCATAATCATCTGAATGAAGGACAAAACCACGCGAAGGATCAACAGGACCACCATAGCGAACTGGAAAATTTTTTATCGGTTCAGAAAGACTTTTTTTTTGGCCACTGTCTATGATTCCTAAGTGAAGCAAAAGCTCTGGAAAATCAATATGATGCAATTGATTGAGAATGATGCCCATCGCACCAGCATCAGAATGCGCGCAAATATAAATAACAGAACGAATAAAGCGTTTGTCATTCATTCCAGGCATTGCTATGAGTAATTGACCACCCAAAAAGCCATTACACTGCTTCATTAATCTGCTATTCTCCATAATTTACATGATAAAAGTTTGTTCATTTAGTACACTAGGAAAATAAAACTCCAATGAAAAAAAGTCACATATTTACAAATTTACAAAATATCGCAACTTTCTTTTATAAAAAGCTTTTAGTTACTTTATGCTTAACATTCTTAGTTTTAAAATTACTTAACATTCCTGTAAATGCTCAAACAGAACAAAAACTCCAGCTTTTCGCAACATCTTGGTATGAATCAGAGGGTGGTCGTATCCGATTAGCAATCACTGAACCTTCTCTTTCTGGAATAAGAGAAGGTATTATTGAAATTGTGCTTAAACCAGGATGGAAAACTTACTGGCGTAATCCAGGTAATTCTGGCATGGCACCATTTTTTAATTTCAATCAACAAGTTTCTTATGAAATCTTTTATCCGACGCCACAGCTTTTTGAAACAGAAAATGATTGGTCATTAGGCTATAAAGATAAAGTGACATTGCCCTTCAATCTTTCTAGTTCAAGCAAAAATTTAAGTGGGGCTTTCACTCTCGGACTATGTAATAAAATCTGTCTTCCATTGACTATTAACTTTGATTTTTCGCCATCTGTTCTTAAAAACAAACATCTTCCCCTTTCCTTCTTAAAAAATGCCCAAGATTCTTTGCCTCGCATGATGCAGAATGCACTCAAAATAAGCGCCGAAAAAAATAACAATACTCTTCTTCTAAAAATAAAAAATAACGACAAAATCACTCCTTCCTCTCTCTTTTTAGATGGAGGAGAAATGCAAATTGGGGCAGCAAAAAAAGTCAGTGATAACGCGGAATATACGCTCTTTAGTGCTCCGCTCTATTTCGTACCAGAAAAAATAAACCAAAAAATTTTTTATACTGTTTCTTTTAAAGATCACGCCTTAAGTGGAACATTCATATTCCATACGCAGCCCCCCTCTCTTGCAACTCCGTGATAAAAGAAAAAGGCTCTCAAACAGCAATTATGCTGGAAAATGTCCATTGTCGCGATATTGAGTAATTGCTTTGCGAGCAAGTGCATCAGCGCGTTCATTTTCAGGATGTCCCGCATGCCCTTTTATCCAGTGCCACCTGACTGTATGACAAGAACAAACATCCTCAAGAGCTTGCCATAGCTCCATATTTTTAACAGGATTTTTTGATGCGGTGCGCCAATTATTCTTTTTCCAATCCTCAATCCACTTAGATATCCCATTACGCACATAAACTGAGTCTGTATAAAGGTCGACCAAACAGGGCTCTTTAAGCGCCTTTAATGCACAAATTGCCGCCATGAGTTCCATTTGATTGTTTGTCGTATGGACCTTACCGCCATAAAGCTCGCGTTCATGACCATTCCAGCGTAAAATTGCCCCCCACCCTCCAATTCCAGGATTCCCTGAGCAAGCACCATCTGTATAAATTTCAACGACTTTTTGTTGAGTTGCCATAAAATTTAAAAACCTAATTCACTTAGCGAATTTACATTACTGAAAAAACAAAGCTTGTGCCAATATTCCCATGGATCTTTCTTAATAACAAAGCTATTAGGAGGTGTATTAAACCAATCATATAGACGTGTGAGTAAGAAACGTAGAGATGCACCACGAGCTAATAAAACCATCTTGTCCAATTCTAAAGGGATCAATGGTCTTATTTTTTGATAATTTTCCAATAACTTACGTGCTTTGGTAAGATTATAGGAATGATCAGGCTCAAAGCACCAAGCATTTAAACAGATCGCTAAATCATAAGCAAAAAAGTCATTACAAGCAAAATAGAAATCTATCATCCCAGAAAGACGATGATTCACAAAAAAGACGTTATCATTAAATAAATCCGCATGAATAATGCCTGTTGGTAAATTTAATGGCCAGTTTTCTTGTAAAAAAACCAATTCCCACTCAATTTTTTGTCCAAATTCTTTTAATAATGCATCTTCTTTTGTTTGACAACGTTGCCACAATAGCTGCCAATCCATAACAGAAAGAGTATTTTTACGACTGAGTGTAAAATCCTGTCCTGCTAAATGCAATTGTGCTAATCCCGTCCCCACTTCACCACAATGATCTATATTGGGCTGGCGGATCCACTCTCCTTCCAGAAAAGTAATAATAGCAGCAGGACGACCTGCTAGTTCACTGATCATCATGCCATCATTTTGAATAACAGGTTGAGGACAAGGAATTCCACGCTGTCCTAAATGCTGCATTAAGCTACAAAAAAAAGGTAAATCATCTTTTGAAATACGCTTTTCATAAAGTGTTAGAATAAATCGTCCTTGTGTTGTCTCTAACATAAAATTAGAATTTTCAATCCCCTCCTCTATACCTTGATAAGACAAAAGTGACCCTATTGCGTAACCCGTTAAAAACGCTTTTAAATCATTTGGATGAATATCTGTATAAACGGCCATTATTCTGCTTTCATTTTAGACATGTCTGTATCTTGATGTTCATTTTTTGTACTATTTTCTTGACCATTAACAAAAGCCATATCTTGAGAGGTTAAAATGACATCACGTAATTCGCGACTCACTAAAAACTTTTCCGTTTCTACCACTGTTTCAGCCAATTCTATTGTGACATCATAACGCTCACGAAATGCTGAAATAATTTCATCAATAATAATTTCAGGAGCGGAAGCCCCTGCTGAAAGACTGACAACAGAAAGAGCTTTTAGGTTTTCAAAATTAATTTCATCAGCGCGCTGAACTAAAATAGCTTGTCGCGCACCAGACTTTTCAGCAACCTCGACTAAACGTCGCGAATTAGAAGAATTTGGTGCTCCAACAATCAAAAACAAATCACTCCCTTTTGCCGCGGCTTTAACCGCATCTTGTCGATTCGTTGTCGCATAGCAAATTGACTCAGCCGCTGGGGCTGCTAATGTAGGAAAACGTTGTTGTAATATATCGATAATTCCTGCAGTATCTTCAACAGAAAGCGTTGTTTGTGTCACAAATCCTAATTTATCTGGATCCCTTGGTTGATAATGCAAAGCATCTTCTATCGTTTCAATGAGCGTCACAGCCCCTTCTTCAAGCTGTCCCATCGTTCCTATCACCTCAGGATGACCAGCATGACCAATCAATATAACATGACGACCGTGACGTTGATGCCGTATCGCTTGTTTGTGAACTTTCGAGACCAACGGACATGTTGCATCAAGATAAAACAAATTATAGCGTTGTGCTTCTTTTGATACAGATTTTGGTACACCATGGGCAGAAAAAACAACCGGTTGAGTGCGATATTCTTCTGGAATCTCATCAAGTTCTTCAACAAAAACAGCTCCCCGTTGCTGCAATCCCTCAACCACATAGCGGTTATGTACAATTTCATGACGAACATACACTGGAACACCATACTTTTTTAATGCAAGAAGAACAATCTGGATAGCACGATCAACCCCTGCACAAAATCCACGTGGACCACAAAGACGTATCGTTAAAGGAGGAAGTCCAGACATAAATCATCCTTAATCTCTATAGCTTTAGTATCATAATCAAACAACTTATCCTTATGCACGAATAATCAATGCAAAAAAACGTGCAATACCATCTTTTACATAAAAACATACTTTATAGTATCTTCTTGTAGGAAAGCTCTTTTAAAATTTGTTTTTTATATTTTCACGCTCCTAAAGAGCGATAAAATACCAAACAAGAGATTCAATCAAAAGAACCCCAAAGATAGCTGCCAAATAAAGTAATGAAAAGAAAAATAGTTTTTTTGCCATCAAAATAGTTTCATTATGTGTATCAGCTTTCCACAAACGATAGGCAAAATAAATAAAGATAATGCTTAAAACTGTTGAAAAAATACCATAAAAAATTCCGCCAAGACCAGTAAAGCAAGGAGCAGCAGCACACAATGCCATCAAAATAGCATAAAATAAAATCTGTTTTTTTGTTGAATGTTCACCTCGTACATTAGGCATCATAGGGATACCTGCAGCCTCATAATCAAGAGATGAAAATAAAGAAAGAGCCCAAAAGTGAGGGGGGGTCCACATAAAAATGATTAAAAATAATAAAAAGCTATCAATACTCACTGTCCCTGTTGTCACGGCCCATCCAATCATTGGTGGAAAAGCCCCAGAAGCACCACCAATAACAATATTTTGTGGTGTGATACGCTTTAACCAAATTGTATAGATAACGACATAAAAGAAAATCGTAAATGCAAGAAAAAATGCCGCAAACCAATTAATGAAGCTTCCCATAACCAATACCGAGAGCATAGAAAGAACCATGCCAAAAATAAATGCCCTTTGAGAGCTGATTTTACCCATGGGAATAGGACGCTTTTTAGTCCGTTCCATCACAGCATCAATGTCAGCATCATACCACATGTTCAGTGCTCCCGCACCACCGCCACCAGCAGCAATACATAAAATTGCTAAAAAACCATACCACGGATTGATAGGAACAGGCGATACAAGCAAACCAACCAGAGCCGTAAAGACCACAAGAGACATAACACGTGGCTTTAATAATGTGATGTAATCACCAATACCGGATTTTGGTGGCGTTGATTTACCATTCACAACCGATAACTCTTCTGAAACTGACATTCCACTCAAAGCTCTTTTCCATTTCTGTCATTCACAAACCCAATATTATCTGACAAATATTATCTAGCGTATGGAAATGACCAATTAAGACCAATCGTATTTTTGAGAAAATATGAAATATCTCTTTCGCACGTATCCCCTAAAAGTAAATGGAAATATTGGCAATAAAAATACATTTTTTCAATCAACGTTCTCTCCACATTACAAATGTATCATAAAAATATATCATATGAATTAATATATTTGGGTAAATACTGATTTTGTGTTATGGTTTTTTATGGGGAATTCATTTTTTTATGTAAATCTATGCATGGTTTTGGGTGTTGAGTCGGATAGGATTTTCTGTGATACTTTATAAATTACTCAAAAAAACTTTTTTTATTGGTGCTGTTCTTTACACACTTTATAGTAGTTTTATCAGTCATGCATTTGCACAAACACCCTATGCACAAGATGTCCCTGCTCCACAAACCTATGGTGCATGGACAAAGGTTTGTGCTCTACCACCAGGTACCCCTAATATGCAGTGTGAAGTTGTACAAAACGTCCATACACAAGGTCGTCATGATATTACCCTCCGCGTTACCTTTTATAAACTTCCTCAAAAGCAAGGCGCTTTGATGCGTGTTTTTGTTCCGATTCGCGTTGAGTTACGTCCTGGTGTTGGCATTAAAATTGACGATAAAGATATGGGAAGAATGGAATATCGTCGTTGTCTTGGTGATAATTGTGTTGCTGAAGCTTTTCTAAAAGAAGACATATTACAACTCTTTTTAAAAGGAAAAATGGCAACCTATTTTATCTTCACAACCCCAGAGCAAGGAATTGGAGGTCTGGTTGACCTTCAGGGTCTTAGCGATGCCTATGCAACCTTACCAACATGAATAAAATCGACACACATTGGACAATTAAAATCTCATCGTATATTTTGAGAGCCCCTTAATTTAGATCAATAAAAATCTTCTCATCCCCCGTAAAAATAGGATAATTCTTATGAAATCGCTGATTGATCATTTTGATATTGCTTCCTCTAAAGTGCAGTCTCTTGTACAGGAAACGCTTCATCATGCGGATGATGGCGAACTTTACCTTGAGTATACAGAAAGCGAAGCTCTTTTATTTGATAATGGACAGCTTAAAAACGGCTCTTTCCATCAAGATATGGGGTTTGGTCTGCGTGTCGTTGCTGGAGAAGCTACCGGATATGCACATTCTAATGAATTATCAGCTGCTGCACTCAAGCGTGCTTGTGAAGCAGCTAAAGCTGTTACCTATAATAATCATGCTGGACCTTATAGTGTAGCACCTCAACAAACAAACAAGAGACTTTATCAACCGCATAATCCCCTTGATGCTCCGTCATTTGAAGAAAAAAGTGCTCTTTTGCAAAAAATTGATGCCTATTTACGTGCGAAAAATGATAAATTACATCAAGTGACTGTTTCTCTTTCCGGCTCGCTACAACATGTTGAAATTTTACGTGCAGATGGATATTTGGTTCGTGATATTCGTCCACTCGTACGACTTTCTATATCTGTGGTCGCAGCTGAAGGCAATCGACGTGAAAATGGTTTCTATGGATGTGGGGGACGACAAGCATTTAACCAATTTATTCGTGAAGACAATTGGAAAGAAGCCGCGGATGAAGCCTTACGTATGGCTTTAACAAATTTAGAAGCAGAAGCAGCACCTGCAGGATCTTTTGATGTTGTCTTAGCCAATGGATGGCCTGGCGTTATGCTCCATGAAGCCGTAGGTCATGGTTTGGAAGGTGACTTTAACCGCAAAAAAACATCTGCTTTTGCTGGACTTTTAGGACAACAAGTTGCGGCAAAAGGTGTTACAGTTGTTGATGATGGAACAATTCCACAACGCCGTGGCTCTCTCACTGTCGATGATGAGGGAACCCCTTCAGGATATAATGTTCTCATTGAAGATGGAAAACTCGTTGGTTTTATGCAAGACAGGCTTAATGCACGGCTTATGGGGGGTAAATCAACTGGAAATGGACGGCGTGAATCTTATGCTTATGCACCAATGCCACGAATGACCAATACAATCATGCTAGGAGGAGATAAAACACCTGAAGAAATCCTTTCTTCACTTAAAAGTGGTATCTATGCTGTTTCATTTGGTGGAGGACAAGTTGATATTACTTCTGGAAAATTCGTCTTTGAATGTACTGAAGCATACCGAGTAGAAAATGGTAAAATTGGTGCACCAATTAAAGGCGCAACTCTTATTGGAAATGGACCGGATGCTATGAAACGTATCACAATGATTGGAAATGATAGTAAACTGGATAATGGTATTGGTATGTGCGGAAAAGCAGGACAAAACGTTCCTGTTGGTGTTGGACAACCTCATCTACGGATTAATAATATGACAATCGGTGGAACTGCGTTGAAGTAAGCTTGCTCATTCCTTCCCAATATTCAATACTTCCCCTTCTCGTTTATCAAGATGGTCTTGTGAAGGATGAATTTTTGCTACAAACATTGATTTATAAAGATAATTGAACGTTATTCATATTTAAATTAGAACCTTGAACACCGTAAGATTCTCTCATTTTAAATTTGTGTCTGTTGAATCAATTAAGATTATTCGTTTGTACGTTACAAGCGGGGGGAAATGCATGGAGTAAAACTGTACAAGAAAGAACTAAAAATACCTATAATGAACCATCTCAAGTGCCAAGAGCTATAGCAACATTAGGAAGTGGCCAATATTACGATGGTGTTTGCTTAAATACACCTTCTTTATGATACATTCGTCTTTTGTATGGAGTAGTGGAGCAACTATCTTTTATGTTTCATAATAAAAAAGTTTAAAATAAAAAACACTTTCTACATTCAGTGCTCGTTAACTCAACGAGAAAAAGATTATTATTGTAGATAAATTTTAGAGAGATTTTATAATAATACTCAAATGAACTATGTCAAAAAAACTTTCAGGCTAAAGCTTCCAACTTTTCTTCTTTTTATTTTTGCTCAAAACAGCAACAACTTCGACATGTGGCGACCATAAAAATTGATCAATTGGTATGATTTTTTCTACTGTATATCCCCCTGCAACAAGAAAAGATAAATCACGAGCAAATGTAACGGGATTACACGAAATTGCCACAACACGTGATATTGTTGCCTTTGCCAGTTCATGTACTTGTTCCTCTGCTCCAGCGCGAGGAGGGTCAAAAACAACGCTTTCAAAACACTCAAGTTCCTTTACAGAAAGTGGATGGCGAAAAAGATCACGTTTTTCACAAGTGACTGTTTTTAAACCAGTTGCAAAACGTGCTGCTGTATTTAGATTTCTTAATGCATCTTCATTATTTTCTACTGCATGAACATTCATCTTTTTTGCCATACGCAAGGCAAATGTTCCTACCCCTGAAAACAAATCAAGAGCATTCTTTGCTTTTTTTAAATGAGTCAAAATAATATTGCCCATTATATGTTCAGCTTCACAAGTTGCTTGAAGAAAACCACCAGAAGGAAATTCAACACGGACATCTCCAAAATAAACCAATGGTTTTTCTTGCTCAACCAAAACTTCTCCGTCAACAGATAAACGTATAATCCCATATGAAAGAGCAGCACTGATCATTTTCTGACAAACACGCTCATCGCGTATAACACAACCGCTTAAAGCGATATCTAAACCGTTTTCAACAGATGTTATCGTTATATGAAACCGTTTGGCATGATTGCTTACAAGAGCACAAAGTGACCTGATATCATCTAGTTTAGACATAATCTCTAAACGCGTCACTGGACATTCTTCAAGAGCTATAATCTCATGAGAGAGATAACGATTAAAACCAACTTTTTGCCCCTGTGGGGTCATGGATGCTGTTAACGTCATCCGACGTCGGCTATAGGGTTTACATTCTATTAAAGGCGCAACAACATTATTAAGTCCATACTTTTTAAGTGCATCAACAACTAATTGTCGTTTCCATACGCAATAAGCATCAGTATGCCAATGCTGAAGAGCACACCCTCCACATTCTCCAAAATGCTGACAAAGAGCATCAACACGTTCTGGTGATTTTTCTTTTAATGCTATACATGTTGCATATTTTCCATGAACAGTAATTTCAGCACACTCTCCCGGTAAAGTAAAAGGAACATAAATAAAACCGTGGGACGTCTTGGAAGTACCATAACCATTTGCTCCAATATAGTCGATTATCACATTATCGTTCACTCTTGTTTTTCTCCGAATAGTAAATATTCCACATTGCCATCACCACCTGTAATGGGTGAAGGAAGTAAACCTTTTGCACGCCACCCTGTTTGAGTATCTAACCAGATAAAAAGTGCCTCAGCGGTTTTTTTAGCACTTGATGGATTTAATATTCCTCCCTTTCCAAGGTGCTTACGACCAACCTCAAACTGAGGCTTTACCAATAAAACAGCTTGAGCACCCTTCTTGGCTAAAGATAAAACGGGAGGCAATGCAAGTTTAAGAGAAATAAAGCTGACGTCGGAAACGATAAGATCAATTTCCCTACCGCCTAAATGTTCCTGTTGAAAATCTCTAACATTTAAGCCTTCTAATAACGTTATAGCCCTGTTGCCCAATAAACGTGCATCAAATTGATGATGCCCAACATCAACAGCAATGACATGGGCCGCTCCACGCTCTAAGAGAACTTGTGTAAAACCACCTGTTGATGCCCCAACATCAATGGCTGTCACTTTATCGGTTACAATCGGAAATGCATCAAGTGCAGAAATCAATTTCAATGCCGCACGGGACACATAATTTTGCGCTGGATCACAAACAAAAATCTCTGCATCATCAAAAACAATTTGCCCAGCTTTAAAAACTATTTTGCCATTAACTTTAACAGTTTTGCGTATAATTGCATCACGTGCACGTGAACGTGTCGTAAAAAAGTTTCTTTCAACTAAAAGAATATCGAGCCTTTTTCTGGAAGCCATCTCATACTTGAATTTTCTATCCCGTTCGAATCTCGCGTCCCAGAGCAGTAAAAACCGTATTTAAAATACCCATAGCATCAAGTCCGACACGTGAAAGAACTTTTTCTGGTGAACCATGACTCAAATATTCATCAGGAAGTTTTAGTGTACGAACTTTCAAACCATGCTCTAAGAGCCCTTCTTGCGCTAAAAATTGTAATATGTGTGCTCCAAACCCACCGATTGCACCTTCTTCAATTGTCACCAAAACTTCATGCTCACGTGCCAAACGACGCATCAAATCCTTATCTAAAGGTTTTGCAAACCGTGCATCTGCAACTGTTGTAGATAATCCTTCAACCTCCAACGCATCAGCAGCTTGCAACACTTCTGACATCCGCGTTCCAAAACAAACCAAAGCAATCCTATTTCCTTCACGCAGAACGCGCCCTTTTCCAATTTCTAATAACTCACCACGTTGCGGTAAATCTATACCAAGACCTTCACCACGTGGATAACGAAAAGAAATGGGACCCTGATCATAGGCTGCAGCTGTACGTACCATATGCATCAATTCAAGCTCATCTGAAGGTGCCATAACAACAAACTCAGGAAGAGTGGACAAAAAAACAATATCAAAACTTCCAGCATGTGTTGCACCATCTGCCCCCACAAAACCTGCTCGGTCAATAGCAAAACGTACCGGTAATTTTTGAATTGATACATCATGAATAATTTGATCATAAGCACGCTGTAAAAAAGTAGAATAAATTGCAACAAAAGGCTTATACCCTTCACAAGCAAGTCCTGCCGCAAAAGTTACGGCATGTTGCTCAGCAATACCAACATCAAACATTTTTTCAGGAAATTTTTCTGCAAAAGCATCAAGGCCTGTCCCTGTTGGCATCGCTGCTGTTATGCCCACAATCTTATCATCATGGCGCGCTTCTTCTGATAAGGCTTCAGAAAATACCTTGGTATAGGGTAGAATATTACTTGATGCTTTAATCTGTTTTCCTGTCGTAACATCAAAACGATTAACACCATGATATTTATCAGAAGATGCTTCTGCAGGTGGATATCCCTTTCCCTTATGGGTGACGACATGCACCAAAACTGGACCATTAGGACATTCACGAATATTTTTTAAAACGGGTAATAAATGCCCTAAATTGTGCCCATCTATGGGTCCCACGTAATAAAAGCCAAGCTCATCAAATAACGTTCCCCCAACCAAAAAACTACGCGCAAATTCCTCTGAACGACGTGCCTTATCCAAAAAAAACTTTGGCAATTTTTCGCTCAACATCTTTACGCGTTCACGCAAATGACGATAAGCAGGACGAGAAACTAGTCGTGCAAGATGTGCACTCATAGCACCTGTAGGCGGTGCAATAGACATATCGTTATCATTAAGAACAACAATCAAGCGCGCATCCAAAGCACCAGCGTTATTCATTGCTTCATAAGCCATGCCCGCAGACATTGCACCATCACCAATAACAGCGATAATATTGCGTCTTGTCTCTGCCTTCAAAGCACTCGCTACCGCCATGCCAAGACCCGCCGAAATAGAAGTAGACGAATGGCCCGCTCCAAATGGATCATACACACTTTCTGAACGTTTTGTGAAACCTGATAATCCTCCCTCTTGACGTAATGTACGTATTTTTTCTCTACGCCCCGTTAAAATCTTATGTGGATAGGTTTGATGACCAACATCCCAAATAATCCTATCCTCTGGTGTATTAAAAACATAATGTAATGCAACAGTGAGCTCAACAACACCAAGTCCTGCCCCAAGATGACCACCTGTTACAGAAACCGCATCAATTGTTTCTGCCCGCAACTCATTAGCCAACTGTACTAAATCAGACTCAGGCAAAGCCCGCAAATCTTGCGGGAAACAAATACGGTCAAGCAATGGTGTTAAGATATGAGACAAAAAAACTCCCTCCTATCACCTTAACTTAAGAGAACGCAACGATAAAAATACATCTTCTCTACTCTTTCATTGACAGTTTTGCATCTTTTTTACTGAAAAATCTCTATTTGAGATGATTTATGATTTTTCTCATTTTTAACTTATTTTATAAAAAAGAAACCAATAAAATTTGCTTTCTATAAATAAGATTATTGCACTGCTTAATCCCGCAATAAATATCCAAAAATATTTAATATTATTGAGCATCAAGTGGTTCTACTCCTTCTGGAGAACCTCCCTCTGAAAGTTGAATTTTTTCAACTTTAGCTTCAGCAACTTTCAAGAGTTTTTCACAATGTTTTTTAAGCGCTTCACCACGTTCATAAATATCTATGGATTGTTCCAAAGGCACATCGCCACGTTCCAAATTTTCAACAATAACTTCAAGTTGCCTCAGCGCTTGCTCAAAACTTAAGGTCGTAATATCCCCCTCTTGTATTTCTTTTTTCATATGAACCTCACAAAATATCTATTCTGGATATACGAATTCCAAAACCTTCTAAATCTAAATAATGACGCTCTTTAGAAGCGTAAACAATAACAGAACTGATTCCTAAATATTTCAAAATTTGTGATCCTAAACCAATTTGGCGCCATTCTTCTTCACGTTCAATTGCCTGTATATGGTTTTCTGAACCGTCTTTTGCCATTTCCTGAATGCTCATAGCTGATTTTTCATCAACACCAACTGATCCTTCACGTAAATAAACAAAAACACCCCGTTTTTCTTTTTCCATCATACGCTGCATGATAGCGGTAACATCTGACGCTTGACCAAAAACATCATTCATAATGTTTTCACGATGCAAACGTACAGGAATATCTTCACCATCACCAAGATCACCAAAAACGATTGCAACATGCTGAACTGTTTCCCAAGGGAGTTGATAACTCTGAACAATAGCAGGTCCTACTGGTGTTTCAATAGCCATTTCTCCAACATGCCTGATCAACATTTCTTTGCGCTGACGATAAGCGATTAAATCCGCAACCGTTATCATATGCAATCGATGTTCTTGTGCAAATTTTGTAACTTCATCTCCATGTTTAACACTGCCATCATCATTGACCAACTCACCAATAACACCAACTGGCGGTAAACCAGCTAATTTACATAAATCAACAGCCGCTTCCGTGTGACCTGAACGCATAAGAACACCCCCTTCATGCGCAATCAAAGGGAAAATATGTCCTGGACGAATAAAATCGTGAGCACCAGCATTTGGATTAGCAAGATTGCGAACCGCTAATGTGCGGTCGTGTGCGGAAATACCCGTCGTTATCCCATGTTTAAAATCCACAGTAACAGTAAACTGGGTCTGATGTGCTGAATTATTATCTGGCACCATAGGAGCAAGATGAAACCGTTGTGCTTCTTCTTTTGGCATAGGTGCACAAACAATCCCTGTTGTGTGGCGAATGATGAATGCCATCTTTTCTTCTGTACAATGGACAGCAGCAACAGTTAAATCACCCTCATTTTCACGGTCATCATCATCTGTCACCACAACAATTTCACCGCGTTCAAAAGCTTTAAGTGCAGAAACAATTTTTTTTTCATCATACACCATTATTCACCTTCTCACTCACCCAACTTGACCGCGATGTCTTAGATAATGGTCCGCAATAGCACAAGCAACCATCGCTTCACCAATGGGAACAGCGCGAATCCCAACACATGGATCATGACGTCCCTTCGTTATAACATCTACATCATGACCATCAACATCAATAGAGCGACGAGGCGTTAAAATTGACGAAGTAGGCTTGACAGCAAAACGTGCAACAATTGGCTGTCCACTCGATATTCCCCCTAAAATACCACCAGCATGATTGGATAAAAAAAGTGGTTTTCCATCATTCCCCATCCGCATTTCATCGGCATTTTCTTCTCCCTTCATGCGGGCTGCCGCAAAACCATCCCCAATTTCAACTCCTTTTACTGCATTAATCGACATAAGGAAGGATGCAATATCTTGATCCAGTTTTGCGTAAATAGGTGCTCCTAAACCTGCCGGAACATTTTCTGCAATGATCTCAACAACAGCACCAACAGATGTCCCCTCTTTACGGAGTTTACTGATATAATCACTAAAAATGTGAACCATCTCTGCGTCAGGTGTAAAAAAAGGATTATTATCAACCTCTGACCAATCCCAACGATCACGATTAATATTATGAGGACCAATTGCTATCACTGCTCCTCGAACCACCAAACCAGGAACAATTTTACGTGCAAATGCACCCGCTGCAACACGTGCTGCTGTCTCCCTTGCCGAAGAACGCCCTCCTCCTCGAAAATCACGAATGCCATATTTAATATCATAAGTATAATCCGCATGTCCTGGACGATATTGATGGGCAATCGAGCTATAATCCTTCGAACGCTGATCTGTATTTCTAATCAACAGAGAAATTGGTGTACCTGTTGTAACCAATGCCGTCCCATTGTCCTGAGCGATAGCTCCTGAAAGAATTTCTACTTGATCCAATTCGCGTCGCTGCGTTGTATATACGGATTGTCCTGGTCTCCGTTTGTCAAGATAAGCTTGAACTTCTGCAAGAGTAAAAATAATTCCAGGCGGACAACCATCAATGACACAACCAAGAGCAGCACCATGACTTTCACCCCATGTGGTTACACGAAACAAATGACCAAATGTATTATGCGACATGAAAAAAGATCCGTTTCTCTGTCAAAATATACGCCAACGACAACATATGTTGAGTTATACACAAAACAGCTCTTTGTTCCAAAATACTCTCAGCCGCTTTTAATTTGGTCAAATTACCGCTGTTCAATAAAACCCTATAAACCAAACTTTATTCTTTAACGACAGAAATGTCTGGTGCATCAACTGCTTTCATACCTATGATATTATAACCCGAATCAACATGATGAACTTCACCAGTAACAGAACGAGACAAATCTGAAAGAAAATAAAGAGCAGAATCACCAACCTCTTCAATTGTTACTGTACGGCGTAATGGAGCATTATATTCATTCCATTTTAAAATATAACGGAAATCACCAATACCTGAAGCTGCTAACGTTTTAATCGGTCCAGCAGATATCGCATTAACACGAATATTTTTGGGACCTAAATCTACCGCTAAATACTTCACGCTCGCTTCAAGAGCTGCTTTAGCAACCCCCATTACATTATAATTGGGAACAACTTTTTCCGCACCATAATAGGTCAGTGTCAAGATTGAACCGCCATCCGGCATCAACTTTTCTGCACGCTTTGTTAGAGCTGTTAGGGAATAAACGGAAATATTCATGGTCATCATAAAATTTGATTCGCTGATATCAACATAACGACCACTTAATTCATCTTTATTAGAAAAACCAATAGCATGAACTAAAAAATCGAGTTTGCCCCATTTCTTCTCTATGGTTCTAAAGACCGTATCAATAGAGACACTGTCAGAAACATCACAATGTCCACAAACAAATCCCTTTAATTCTTCAGCCAAAGGCTCAACACGCTTTTTCATTGCTTCACCCTGATAGGTAAAAGCAAGCTCTGCCCCTGCGCTACTTGCCGCTTTAGCAATTCCCCAAGCGATGGAGCGATTATTGGCCAACCCTAAAATTAAGCCACGCTTACCGTACAATAAACCATTACCCTTAGCCATTAGCGCTGCCCCATTGTTACTTAAAATTAATATTATTCATTTGCCTATGACACAGGTCAACTTTTTCTTCAAGTAATTGGTTTAAAATCAAGCAAAAACTATGCTTTATATATAAAAAAAATTAAAATTTAATCTTTTTGCATTTGCAAAAACTGTTCTAGCGCAACATTTTTACCTTCCGGCAACATAATACGAACATGCACATAAAGATCATCTCTTGTACCACTTTTTAAACGAAGTCCTTTTCCTTTCAACCGTAAAACGCGATCAGAACTTGACCAAGCAGGAATCGTTAAAACCACACGTCCCTCCAATGTCTCAACTTCTTCTTTTGCTCCCAAAACAGCATGTTTAAGAGAAACTGGTAAATCAAGATGAAGTGCCCTTCCTTCAACCCGAAAACGAGGATGTTTTTGAATCTGAATGGTTATTAATGCATCTCCTGCTTGCCCATGAGGAACCTCTTCTCCCTGACCTTTTAAACGAATAGTTTGCCCGTCTTCAATATAATCTGGAAGTTTAATTTTTAACTTTTTTCCATTAGGAAAAACGGCTTCCACCTTTTCTGCGCCAACCATCTGCTCTAATGTTATGGCAAGATTAGCACGAATATGTGCTCCTTGTTGAGGGCGATTATAGTGTGTGGAATTCGAAAAGCTACCGCCTCCCCCAAACAGATCGCGAAAAATATCACTCGCATCAAAACCTGCACCACCTGAAGAGGAAAAATCAAATCCTCTCGCTCTTCCTGAAAAAGGATTTTGTTTATTGTTAAAATTCTCACCAGCACCATAGGCTTGATAAAGTGGTTTTCCTTCCATATCAATTTCACCGCGGTCAAATTGTGCTTTTTTATCTTTATCACCTATAATTTCATAAGCTTGATTAATTTCAGCAAACTTTTCTTTAGCCTTTGCATCATCTTTATTGTGATCTGGATGATACTTCTTTGCTAATTTTCTAAATGCTGATTTAATCTCTTGCGATTTTGCGGTACGTGCCACACCCAGAATCGTGTAGGGATCACGCATATTGCCCTCTTTTCAATTTTTTGGTTTTCAAAATATCAACGGATATGTTTTCAATATCCCTCATAACTTTATCAATCTATTCTAGAGAATAATTTCTTCTTTCTTTATATGTCTATCAATAAACTAAAATACCAGATAAAATGAGATATTTATTTAATATAGCTCATTATCGTCTATGCTAAAGACAAAAATAATGGAACCACTATAAAAATACACGATAGCATTGACTTTTTGAAAATAGGAAAAAATGCTACTTTACTTCGAGATGACAAAGTAAATAAGAAAATGCCTTACCCATGCTCGCTGACATTTGGAGACACTATGAGCAATAAAATCCCAACAGATGATCATTTTATGCAAATGCAAAAACCTTTTGAACTTTTTGCAAAATGGCTTGAAGAGGCAACAATAAGCGAAATAAATGATCCGAATGCTATGGCGCTCGCAACAGTAGACGAAACAGGACTTCCTAATGTTCGTATGGTTCTCCTCAAAGACTACAGTCCCCAAGGATTCGTCTTCTATACCAATTATGAAAGCTGTAAAGGACAAGAAATTTTAAAATCAATGAAGGCATCCTTAGGTTTTCATTGGAAATCGCTCCGTCGTCAGGTCAGAATTAGAGGCATTGTTGAAAAAGTAAGTCAACAGGAAGCGGATGCCTATTTCCAATCGCGACCACGTGGGAGTCGAATTGGGGCATGGGCATCTAAACAATCTCAACCATTAGACAATCGTTTTGTGCTCGAAAAAGCAATTGCTCAATATACTGCACGTTATGCAGTAGGCAATATTCCACGACCGCCTTATTGGTCTGGTTTTCGTGTTAAACCCCTTTCTATAGAATTCTGGTGTGATCGCCCATTTCGTTTACATGATCGTCTGCTTTTTACGCGTGATTGTGTTGAACACAGCAATTGGAAAAAACAAAAACTTTATCCCTAATCCTTCAAGCTTTATCGTTATGAAGACTTTGTCTTCCTAAGGGTTCAATGACTATTTTCTATTTGCAAATTTCTAAAACAAAATGATTAGTTTCCTTTCAATAGAAAAGTTTTATTTTCACTATAAAAGTTGGTTGAGAATATCTCCTACTGCATTGCTTGAAGACAATAGATGCGCAACAAGCTTTTTTAAGAGAAAACACGATATTCAGCAAAAATTATGATTTTATTTTTGTAATTTCTGATAAGAGAAAGTGCACTTTCAATAAAATTTGAAAAAATCGTTATTTCAAACCAGAAAGGTCTGGAATAAAACTAATCATAAAATACAAAAAACTTTGAACATGAAAAAATAATACACTTTAAAATTAATGAAAGTATCTTTGTATTTTCATTCCTCTCCTCATCATCAGAATATATGATTTTATCTAATTTGTTGTTAAGCTGTAGGATAAAACATCATCCATATACCACCACATACTAAACCAGCAAAAATCACAAGACCAATAAGCGAATTAGATTTGAAAAGCCTGAGGCATTGCGCACTGTCATCTATATCGATAACTTTAATTTGAATAAACATATGGATACTTGCCACAAAAACCCCAAAAAAACTAAGAACAGGGACTTCAGCTAAATAAAATGCTAAACTCACGAACAGTACAAAACCACCATACAAAAATACTAAAGCACGCTTGGTTTCTTTACCGAAGAGAAGTGCTGTAGAACGCACACCAACCGTAGCGTCATCTTCTTTATCTTGATGGGCGTAGATTGTATCATATCCTATGGTCCACAAGATTGATCCCACATAAAGTAAAATCGGTGACCAGCTTAAACCTCCAAAGACAACAGCCCACCCCATTAATGCCCCCCAATTAAATGCAACGCCTAAAAAAAACTGCGGCCAATATGTTACGCGTTTCATAAAAGGATAAAATGCAACAGCTATCAATGACGAAATACCTAGAAAAAAACTAAACCTATTAAATTGTGATAAAACGCCTAAACCAACCAAACATTGCACAAGTATAAAAACTTTTGCTTGAAACCGACTCACATGACCTGTCGGCAATGGGCGAGAACGTGTTCTTTCTACCTGAGAATCGATTTTATGGTCAATAAGATCATTCCAAGTACATCCTGCCCCTCGCATAGCGATGGATCCTAGAAAAAAAAGAAAAAGATACCAAACCCAATGAAGCAACATTGATGAAAGAGTATCATAATGCATTTCATAAGAGAGAAAAGCCATTGTTGTTGACCAAAAACAAGGCCACATCAACAATTGCCATCCGATAGGCCGATCCCAACGCGCTAATTGCGCATAAAACCATAAAGAACAGGGAAGTAAACTGTAGACCCATTGTTTGGAAGATGCATCCATAACCCGTCCTTGGCTATTATAGGACTGAACAGGTGCGATATTTTTATTTTTTTTCATCAAATGATTTACCTTTAGTCTTGCGATAGAGACATTTCATTCTTATGAGAAGGAGATGAAATTAATCATCTTCTATGAGAGGAGCAAGCAATGAATATTCTTCTTATTGGCTCAGGTGGACGAGAACATGCTTTAGCATGGAAAATAGCAGCATCACCACTGCTAACAAAGTTATATTGTGCTCCTGGAAATCCTGCAACAACAGAATTTGGTGAAAATATTAATTTAGACATTGATGATCACCCCCTTATTATTGATTTTTGTACAGCACATTCTATTGATCTTGTGATTGTAGGACCAGAAGCACCATTGGTTGCAGGTATAACAGATTCTCTTAATAGCGCTAACATCTGTGTATTTGGTCCTACTCAAAAAGCTGCTCAACTAGAAGGTTCAAAAGCTTTTACAAAAGATTTATGTCATAAGAATAACATTCCTACAGCAAGTTACCAATGCTTTAATGATGCCGCTAGAGCCAAAGCTTACATTCATCAACAAGGTGTTCCCATTGTCATTAAAGCTGATGGCTTAGCCGCCGGCAAAGGTGTCGTGGTTGCAACAACTATAGAAGAAGCATTTAACGCTGTTGATGCCTGCTTCAAAAGTGCATTTGGGGATGCAGGAAACAAAATTGTTGTAGAATCTTTTCTGGAAGGTGAAGAAGCAAGCTTCTTCTGCCTTTGTGATGGTAAAGTTGCTCTTCCCTTTGGATCTGCTCAAGATCATAAGCGTGTAGGAGATGGAGATACTGGAGCAAACACCGGTGGTATGGGTGCTTATTCACCAGCACCCATCATGACCCAAGAAATAGTGAATCGTACCCTTAAAGAAATTGTTGAACCAGCTTTAAAAAGCATGAACGAAATGGGCGCCCCCTTTAGAGGTATTCTCTTCGTCGGCTTGATGATAACGCAAAAAGGACCCGAATTAATTGAATTTAACGTACGATTCGGTGATCCTGAATGTCAAGTTTTAATGATGCGCCTTAAAGATGATATTCTACCAATTTTTCTTGCCGCAGCTCAAGGAAATCTTGAAAATAAACCTCTTCAGTGGTCTGAAAAGACTGCTCTCACCGTTGTTATGGCTGCTAATGGTTATCCAGACTCTCCCCAAAAAGGGACTGTTATTCGTAACGTTGATAAAATAGATACTCTTCCCGATGTGAAAGTTTTTCAAGCTGGTACAGCATTACGAAATGGACAACTCATTGCAAATGGTGGACGTGTTCTCAATATAACAGCAACAGGAAAAACGATTACGCAAGCACAAAAACGTGCTTATGAAGCCGTTGATTATATTGATTGGCCAGAGGGTTTTGTTCGTCGCGATATCGGATGGCGAGCTATTGCGCGAAAAAACTAAATCCTTTGACTATTCTTTTTTACGATTTGATGATTTCACGTAAGAGCATGATACACAAATTTTCTCACTGTTTTACGTTGACCATAATTTTGAAAAAATGAGTGTGCTTTCCTTTGAACAATCAAATATTGTAAATAGGATACCTACTCATGATGAAATAGGAAAAAATTCTGAATCTGAGAATATAATATAAAATGATCATTTTACTGTTATCTTTACTTTAAACGTATTTTCTCATCATTTTTATAAACACTTTCTTTCTTATAAAAATCCTGAAGAAAAACATATATACTATCATTTCTTTTATCTATCGCGTTTTTTAATGAAATTCCGCTTTTACGAAAAATAAAATGCCCAAAAAAGATAGTTATGTTATTCACATACAAATTCTTAAACAATATCTCTCATGCTCATCACTCCCATTTTATGACACTACCTGCAAATAGTATAAATCCATTCTGCCATCTTTCTGGAATAAAGATAAAAACCGATACCATCTTTGTATTTTCCAACTCTCAATATTACGATAACCCTTTCTATCTAAATGATTTTGATTATAAAAGAGAGATGAAATAAGAATGTTCTGCAATATTCAAAGCTCTCATTCAAAATGGAGAAATGATTTATTAAAAAAAATTTAAAAACACTTCCAGTAATTTTCTGATGTTTTAATAATGTGGCAAAAACCCAAAATTATACCGCAAAAAACAGTTTCTATTGTTATGAAAACCGTTTTTACCTCTCCGAAAAAGCGTTTTACATCATCGATTCCTGCTGCCAATGTATGGTGTCAAAAAACTCTCATTTACAATCATTGACTTCCTCTTTGTTTTCAAGAACCAAAAGTCACACCAAATCCCGTCTGTAAAAGTCTGAATTCTCATTGAGCGGGGTCCTCTTGCTTCCCACTCATATGCTGCACTTACACAAAAACCGACAAGCAAACTTAAGAATATTCGCCATATCTTCTAAAAACACTTCATGTGTGAAGTTTACCCCCCCTTATGTTACCGCCCCAAACAACGATGTTTTACGGCACAACAAGATAAATGCTGATAGTAGTACAACAATGAATGCATATTAATATCACTGGAGTGCGATTCGATTCGCAATCACCAAACGCAAGCCGAACGGATTGCTATAACGAAGTAAAAAACGCTTTTGTCTAGAATACGATGTTGTACCAAAAAATCGATGTAAATCAGAACGATCTTTTACAACCAGAATGCGATTATCTTCATTGATCATAAGCATGGGAAGGCCATAAGTATCCGCCCATAACCGCCAATCCAGAAGAACATTATTCAAATCTCTGGAAACCAAAAGCGGTATACAAGCTTCCTCATCTGCATGAAGTAATTCTAATGCAACAGCTCTTTCTCCTGAACGCGTTTTTACGGTACGTGCTGCAATTCCTTGAAAATGATAAGGAGGTATTAAATGCGATAAGCTTGAAGGCATATCCGTTTTAAAAGAAACACCACGCTCATTTAACGAACAAATTACCTTATTGCCCGTTTTGGATGAAAAATATGTCGTAGTTTGTGGCAAATGGCACGGATCTAACCGAAATTCAAGCACCGCTTTTGCCTGATTAAAGCATTGATTAGCCATATACATTATCCCAATTTATCTTAAATAACATACACCCTTTAGCAGCTTTTTCTCATTGGATTATTAAAAGTTTGAATAAAAAACAACTGGTTTCTTTTTTGGTTATTAAAATCTAAACAAAAATGCATGATCACCATTCTTGAATTATAATACTTTTCCAGGATTCATTATCCCTAAAGGATCGAGCATTTTTTTAATCCCTTGCATAATATCCAATGCGACAGGCGATTTAAAAGAACGAAGTTCTTCGCGCTTAAGCTGACCAATTCCATGCTCAGCAGAAAATGCACCTTTATAATTCATCACTAAACTATGAATGCGATGGTTCATTGTTGACCATAACTGCAAAAATACTGTCGTATCAGCCCCTACAGGTTGTGTAACATTATAATGCAAATTTCCATCACCCATGTGTCCAAAACAAACCACCCGTGCTCCTGGAGAAATATCTTCAACAATAAGTGCAGCTTCAGCAATAAAATCAGGAATGGAAGCAAGCGGTACTGCAATATCGTGCTTAATAGATCCTCCCGCCAACTTTTGTGCCGATGATATACTTTCTCGCAATTGCCAAAAAAAATCTTGCTGTTTTAAAGATTGCGCAATAACTGCATCTTCTATCACCGCATTCTTTAAAGCTTCTTCTAAAATACTACTCAATACCGATAACGCCTCATCATTGCCTTGCAACGATGAAATGTTCATTAATACATACCATTCATGTTTCTGCTGGAGAGGAGGCTTCTCACACATCTTATAATCTAAAGCCATTTGCAAACTGAGCTTTGACATAAGCTCAAAACCTGTCAACATCCCTCCTCCATATTCTTGAGCCAGAGATAAAAACTCTAAAGCCTTCGCCGGACTATATAATCCCACCAAGGCAACTGCTTTTCCTTTTATTTTTGGAAAAATCTTCAAAACGGCTGCGGTTATAACACCCAATGTGCCTTCTGCACCAATAAAAAGATTTTTTAAATCGTAACCGCTATTGTCTTTTTTAACAAAACGCAAATCATCTAAAATACGCCCATCCGGTAAAACAACTTCCAAACCAAGACAAAGATCACGCATATTGCCATAAGCCAAAACAGCTGTCCCTCCAGCGTTTGACGAAAGATTTCCCCCTACTTGGCAAGAACCTTCAGATGCCAAAGAAAGAGGGAAAAAACGACCTGATTCATCCACTTTTTTCTGCAAATCCTGTAAAATAACACCAGCCTCTACAACAACAAAATTTCCTTCAAGATTTATAGCTCTAATCTTATTTAATCGCTCCATGGATAAAAGAACGCCCTCTCCTCTTTCATCTGGTTGCTGTCCCCCCACAAGCCCTGTATTCCCCCCCTGTGGTACAATCGGTGTGTGCGTTTTGCTCGCTAACTGCATAATCGATGAGACCTCTGCGCAAGAAGATGGACGTAAAAGTAAAGGTGTTTTTCCATGAAAAAGCCCACGTTCTTCAAGCAAATACGGTGCAATCAACGTCTGATCTGTTATAGCATACTTGGCTCCAACAATTTCCCTAAACCCCTCAATTAATTCCTGCTCCATATTCATTTCTCCTTTGGAGCCGCAGCCCGTATAAGACGATCATTGATAGCCTCCCCTAATCCGTATGATGGAATAGGTTCTACTGCGATACATCTCACTTTAAATGAATCTAATTCCTTCATATATTGAAATAAATGAGAGGCTGCCTCTTCCAATTTTCCATCTTCGCTAAGGTTTAAAATAGAAACAGCATTTTCAGCCCCCATAACACGCTTTGAACCAAATGCTAAAAGCGCTTCACCACTTTCCACCTTTTCTACATTCAAACGAACCGTGGCATTGGGAGCATAATGCGACTTTAACATCCCAGGAGCTTCAATTGCCGCCCTTTGATCTATCCGTTTTAAAGGCTTCCCCACAACTTCTTCAATTTCATCAGCCGCAAGCCCCCCTGGACGCAAAAGATAAATATTTTCACCACAAATCTTAATAATCGTTGATTCAAGCCCTATTCTAGAAAATCCTCCATCCAATATCAAAGAAACAGATTCCCCCAAAGATGCAAAAACAGCCTCAGCGGAAGTAGGACTAAGACGTCCTGATTGATTCGCACTAGGAGCAGCAAGTGGGCGTCCAAAATATTGTACAACTTCCGCAAAACGACTGTCTGGAAAACGAATAGCCAATGTATTCAAACCGGCAGTCGTTAAAGGATGGATATTATGCTGTTCCTTTAAAGGCAAAACCAATGTCAAAGGCCCTGGCCAAAATTCCTCCATTAATTGGCGTGAAAGAAAGTCGATTTTAACATAACGTTCCGCCATTTCGATGCCGCTGACATGCGCAATAAGAGGATTAATTTGCGGACGACCCTTTGTAGAATAAATAGAAGAAATTGCCCTCCCATTGGTCGCATCGCCTGCTAATCCATAAACAGTTTCCGTTGGTAACGCTACTAACTTCCCTTGTTCAAGAAGCGCTATTGCCTCTTTTATCGAAGCACTATTGAGTGGTAGAATCGTCATGATACATCATTCCTATAACGTTCTTTTAGTGGTGCAAAACTATAACGATGTAATCCTACGATTGGACCATATTTATTAAGAGCCGTACGATGAACTAACGTTGCATATCCTACATGCTTCTCTAAACCATAGCCTTTATAAACTTGTCCTGCACATTCCATCATCCGGTCACGCGTTACCTTCGCAATAATAGATGCGGCTGCAATTGAAACCGAACGCTGATCGCCCTTAATCAACGCAATTGCGGGACAAGACAACCCAGAGGGAATATCACGTCCATCAACAAGTACATAGTGGGCTGAAACAGCTAATCCTTTAATACAGCGACGCATTGCTTCTAAAGTTGCTTGTCTAATATTAGATTGATCAATTGTACGAGCGCAAACACTAGCAACTGAAACCGCTAATGCACTTTGCAAAATTTCATGATAAAATCTATTTCGTTGGAGAAAAGAAAGTTTTTTTGAATCATTTAACCCATTAGGAATACGATCTTTATCCAAGATAACTGCTGCCGTTACCACAGGTCCAGCGAGAGGCCCCCGTCCTACTTCATCAACACCTGCTATATGAAAAAAACCCTGTTTTTGCAAATCCAATTCGTACGAAAAATTTGGTTGAAGTGGCACATTAAACATCTTTGATAAATCACAAATACAACAAATATACACTTATTTCTGTAGCCTGCTTATTTTTTGCAAGCATTACAGTTTTAAATAGCTCTTCAAACATTCTGCGAATTCTTACACAAAAGATAAAAACAAACCATGAGATAAAGAGTATCCTATTGTCCATTTTTCTTCTAAAAAATTATTCTAGCATGTATTCATTTTGTTTAAAAAACAAAAAGTAGATTTCTTTAGTTACCCTTTTCATTATGTATAGTAGAATCAAGACAAAATAAAAGTTTTTATTTCTCAAATAGTTCCTAAAGTCATGATCGGTTTTACAAACCAATTTGGGTACATTGATTTGATAAAAAGAGCTGCCTTTTGCGCTGCTTGTTGATTTTTAAAAATGCCAAAACAAGTTGCCCCCGTTCCAGACATACGAGAAAAAAGAGACCCACATTCATCTAATACAGATAACACTTCGGCTAACTGAGGTGCCATTTTTAATGCCGGAGAAAAAAGATCATTACGCGTTTCTTGTAAAACCTCAACCAATGAATCAACAGTCTTTAAAGCGACTGAATCAATTTTTAAAGAAGGATGATGACGCTTCTCTAACGCTTTAAAAACAGCTTGTGTTGAAATTTCTTGTCCATGATTAACCAATACCATTGCCAGTGAACAAGCCTCTTGTAATCGTATAATCTTTTGACCAATCCCTTTAACCAAAAGGGGCTGCTGATATTCTAATGCAAAAAGACACATGGGTACATCAGCACCAAGAACTAAACTCATTTTTGCTAATTTTTCATAAGGGCAATCAAGATTCCACTGTTGATACAACATGCTTACAACCCCAGCAGCATCACCTGAGCCACCACCAATACCTGAGGCAACAGGTAATGTTTTTACAAGTCGAAAAAACGCAGGTTGAGCACTTTCAGGAAAAGTCTTATGCATAAAATCTCGTGCACGAATAACCAAATTATCTGAATGAGAAACAAGCCCTTTTGCAAATGGCCCCGTTAAAACAAACTGGTCACTTTCACAAGACGCATAGTGTAAGCAATCACCGCTAAGACTAAAATAAACCAAACTTTCTATTAAATGATAACCATCAGCACGTTGCCCCACAACATGCAAAGCCAAATTCAATTTAATGGGTGTAAATACATAAGAATGTCTTTGGATCGAAGCTTTTACATGTGATATCATATGACGTAATATTAACCTATACAGAGTTCTTTTATAAATATGCCCCTTTCATTCATACCTGTAGCATAAACCCTATAAACAGCTTGAAATATTCTTAATTGTTTTCTAAATAAGTAATAAATATGGAGAATTCTTATACAAAATAAACTTTCGTATCATTTCAAGCTTTTTTTCTATCATCTGTTTTTAGATAAAATCTCCTCTCGAATGATTTTTGGCCTCACAAACCGTAACGCTGCCAAAGTGCCCGCTCTTCTGCTGCCATCAACGCACTGTCAACTGCTGTATAAACTGTATGAGCAGTCACTCCTGAATGCGTTTTAGGGCTTAAAAAACTTTTTGGAGGCATAATAAGTCGAAGTTTTGCATCATTACCAAAGCGCTCCTTAATAACAGAACGTACATCATTCAATCCGTCAATCAAACCAAGTTCAACGCCTTTTTTTCCACTCCAAAACATTCCTGTAAAGAGATTCAAATCATTTGATAATTTTGTAGAACGCCGCTCTTTAACTAAATCGATAAAAGTTTGATGTACTTCCAGTTGGAGAGATTTCAAATGCTCAATATCCGCCTTTTTTTCAGGCTGAAATGGATCTAGTGTAACCTTGTTCTTTCCTGCTGTGTAAACGCGCCGCTCCACACCAATTTTCTTTAAAAGTTCCGGAAAACCAAAGGAAGCTGAAACCACCCCAATGGAACCAACAATCGAAGAAGGATCTGCAAAAATTTCATCTCCTGCACAAGCAATCATATAACCACCGGATGCTGCTATATCTTCAATAAATACAAGAACCTTTTTATTTTTTTCTTCTGCCAAATCACGAATACGCTTGAAGATTAAACGCGATTGTACAGGTGAACCTCCAGGAGAATTGATAATAAGGGCAATAGCCGGTGCTTTTTTGTACGCAAAAGCCTTCTCTAAAAGACTAGCACATCTACTAAGGGAAAGCGTACGAGATATAGATGCTGATGAATCCATAATCGCCCCTTGAAGGCGAACGACAGGAATTTCTAGTTTATTGGAAGAAAAACGATGGGGAACAAGTTTCTTGATAACGTCAATCAAAACAAAATCTCCTTATAAGTTAAGAAAAATTAAAGAGGACAGGACAACAAAAAGGAACAACGCGATACCATCCAAAAGCGCCAATCAATCCCCACATTACAACCAGAAATATAATTTCATACAAAAGCTAAACCTCCCTAGTAACAAAGTGTAGACTTTAAAGAATAAACTGAAAAACACAAGATACCATTACAAAAGTTCCCACAAGCTTATATATCCATTATTAATTGCATCAATCCGTGGTGAAAAAGTATGACCATTATCTTCATGTATCACCAGTGCCGGTAAAATAGATAAAGCTGCTCTGCTTCCTCGTTTTGCGTAAAATAAAAGACGAATTGCTGCTGTCTTTGCACGTGCATGCACAGGAACGATGCAAATACCACCAAAGCGCCCTTCTAAAGCACGCAAAATATCTACTAGTGATTGTGGTCGTGCAATGAGCCCTAAGTATCCACCTGGCTTGACAATCGCTGCTGCACTCCGCAACCAATTATCAAACATCGCTTCAGGCATAACGTGTGCTTCAGATTTTTGTTGATCAGGTGTCTTGCGATCAGTAGAATTATTAAAAGGTGGATTCATAATCGCAAAATCAAAGCTATTATCTATCAAACCTGCCTTTATACGTTCATTCCCTTTGAAAGTAACATCTGCTTCTAGCAAACAAATGCGGCCAGCAAATTGTTTATTTTGTTTTAGCATAAGCGTTTTTTGAGCGTAAGATATCATAAAAGCCGAACGTTCAACTAAGGTAACATGAACTTTCAGACAACGCGAAGCAACAGCCAGTCCTGCAGCTCCAGCACCAGCACCTAAATCAACAACCTTGCCCTTTAAATCACTTGGAACCAAACTAGCTAATAACATCGCATCCATTCCAGAACGATGACCATATTTATGGGGTTGAACCAAATAAAATTTCCCGCGGTGAAAACTGTCAATTGTTTCACCACTCTGATTCGCTGCTTTATCCATTTAAAAGCCTAATGCTCACCTTTATAAACTGCATTTTTGCCATTCAGCTGCTATTTTAAATTTTTTATTATTTTATAACAATAAGATTACACTCGCTAAAGAACATTTCTTGCCAATAACATTCCAAGCTAACACTTTTAAACGACATCAAAAGCTTGAGTCAAAACCAAACCCCCTTTATGCTAATGAATAAAGTAAATTTTATATATGTCCATTGCAATACTCTAGGAGTAAACACATTGAGTGCAGCTATCAAACCAAAACAAATAAGAAATACTCAAATTTCTCTTCAATCTCTTGTCAATCTTACTCAAAAAGATATGGATTGCGTAAATCAATTTATTCTCTCTATGGCAAAATCAGAGGTTGAGATGATCCCTGAAATTTCTAACCATCTTATTTCATCAGGTGGAAAGCGATTACGCCCAATGATTACGCTCGCTTCTGCTCATATGTTCGGTTATCAAAGTGACGGGCATATAAAACTCGCAACAGCTGTTGAATTTATGCATACAGCAACATTACTACACGATGATGTGATTGATGAAAGTAATTTACGACGTGGAAAATCTACAGCTCGTATGATTTGGGGGAATCAAGCAAGTGTACTTGTTGGTGATTTCCTATTGGGGCAGGCCTTTAAAATGATGGTCGATGTCGGTTCCATAGAAGCGCTCTCTGTCCTAGCCAACGCTGCTGCAATTATTGCTGAAGGAGAAGTTATGCAACTTTCTGCCGCAAAAAATATAAAAACCAGCCCTTCAGAATATCTCAAAATCATCGATGCAAAAACAGCAGCACTTTTTTCAGCAGCCGCTGAAGTAGGACCCATTATTGCTGGCTATGGAAATAAAGAGCGTTCTTCATTACGTGAATATGGAACATCCTTAGGTTTAGCTTTCCAATTAATTGATGATGCACTTGACTATAGCGGTAGTGCTCAAAACTTAGGAAAAAATATAGGGGATGATTTTAGAGAAGGAAAAATCACAATGCCTGTTATTCTCGCCTATGAGCGTGGGAATATGCTAGAAAAAGATTTCTGGAAAAAGGCACTTGAAGATGGCAATAATAATGATGAATCCTTCGCACACGCACAACACTTAATGGAAAAGTATGATAGTATCACAGATACAATAGAACAAGCACGCATCTATGGAAAATATGCAATTGATGCTCTTGTTCCCATGAATGAAAATCTTGCTTATAATGCTCTCGTTGAGACTGTTGAATTTTGTATTGCGCGCGTAAACTGAATTCTTTGCAAGAATCGCAGTATTTCTCAACAAAGTAATGAGATATGATCTATAAACAACACCATCAATTGATTATCTTGAAAAGGATTAGCTCCATGTGCTCTGCAACGGTATCTCGACTTTTTGCCCTCTTTATCGTGGGTATCATGCTGATGCCATCCCTCACCTACAGTAAAATAAGTGCAGCAACTCATACAAGCTCATTTACAGGTGCTTATTTAGCTGGAAGGGTTGCAAATCATGAAAATAAAACAGAACTTGCTATCAATTATTTTAAACAAGCACTGGTTTATCAACCTGATAACATTGAAACACAAAAAGAGCTCCTTGAAGCTATGCTCTCGGTCGGAAACTTTAAAGAAGCTGTCCAACAAGCCCAAAAACTCAAAGAGAACGATGTTATAACTCCCTTTGTTTCCTTAACTTTGTCAGTAGAAAGTCTCATCAAAAAAGATTATAAGAATGCCAAGGCTCTTCTGAAATTAAAGGAACTTCCTACGTCCAATAATCCAATACCTGAACTCATCGGCGCTTGGATTACATTTGGATCTGGACACAAATCTCAGGCAATCGATGATCTTAAGAAACTCAAAGGTCCTGTCTGGTATGATCTTTTTATATCTTATCATCTAGCACTTATGAGCGACCTTGCAGAACGGCCAAAGGATGCAAAAAAATATTTCATTAAAGCACTGAGTAACAAACAGGGAACTCTTATCGCTCCTAATACTTATGAGCGTATTATCATAGCCTATGCCTCATTCCAATTGCGCCATAATATGCGCAACCAAGCCCTTCAAACAATCCAGCATGGCGAACAAATGTTGTCAGGTCGAGAAGTCCTTAAAAACTTTCAAGAAAAAATTGAAAAAAAATCTTTCTTAGAGAGAGTTATTAAAACACCTCAACAAGGAGCAGCCGAGGTATTATATAATTTTGGAACAGCCCTCAACTACAAAAACTCAGGGCGAATTGCACGTATTTTTAAGCAATTATCTTTCGCCTTATACCCTCAAAATGACGCAACACTGTTTCAGCTCGCACACATTTCTGCTAAATTGAACGATCCACATCAAGCAATTAAACTTTATCGCGCTTTATCCCCTAAATCTCCTTATTATAAAGATGGACAACTTCATCTTGCATTCCTTCTTGCCAATAACAACAATTACAAAGAAGCAATAAAATTACTCACATTGTTAAATAAAAAATTTCCCAATGATCGTAATATTTTGATAACGCTCGTTGCTTTTTATATGCAGGACAATAAATTTCTTGAGGCTATTAAAACTCTAGACTACGCTATTACAAAGATAAAAAACTTTCAGCAGGACGATTGGAAACTCTTTTATCAGCGTGGTATTGCTTTTGAACGTTTAAAGCAATGGCCAAAAGCAGAACTTGACTTGCGAAAATCACTTGAATTTTTCCCAAATCAACCGCAGGTTCTTAATTATTTAGCCTATTCCCTTGTGGAACGTGGTGAGAAGCTTGAAGAATCGCTCCGTATGCTACAAAAAGCCTCTGCTTTGCAAGCTCACAACAGTCATATTCTCGATTCTTTAGGGTGGGCTTATTATAAACTAAAAGAATATAATAAAGCAGTGCAAATATTAGAAAATGCTGTCAGATTACAACCTGAAGACCCAACACTAAATGATCATTTAGGGGATGCCTATTGGAAAGTTGGGCGTAAACGTGAAGCAATCTTTCAATGGAACCACGCAATTGACGGAAAACCAGAAAATTCTGAACAAATTCAAGAAAAGTTGAAATTTGGTTTGCAATAAACGATGCTTAACCATAAACCACATGAATAATAAATAGAGAAACTAAAATTACTTTGTTTTTTTGTTTAGTCCAATATAAAGAGTATAAAGCGTGAAACTGCCTGAACATCTTAACCCCAAACGTTCTTTTCAGGGACTAATCTTAACTTTGCAAAATTATTGGGCACACTATGGATGTGCAATTTTGCAACCTTACGATATGGAAGTCGGAGCTGGGACTTTTCATCCAGCAACAACATTACGCTCTCTAGGGCCACGCCCTTGGAAAGTTGCTTATGTCCAACCCTCTCGACGTCCAACAGATGGCCGATATGGTAAGAATCCAAATCGTTTACAACACTATTATCAATTCCAAGTGCTTCTCAAACCCTCTCCGCTCAATCTACAAGAACTTTATATAAAGTCGCTACAAGCTATCGGGCTTGATACAAAACTGCATGATATTCGCTTTGTTGAAGATGATTGGGAAAGTCCCACTCTTGGTGCTTGGGGGCTTGGATGGGAATGTTGGTGCGATGGAATGGAAGTCTCTCAATTTACTTATTTTCAACAAGTGTGCGGCATTGAATGCGCTCCAGTTTCAGGGGAACTCACATACGGTCTTGAGCGTCTAGCGATGTATATCCAAGGGGTTGATAACGTCTATGACCTTAACTTTAATGGTTTAGAGGGAGAAAACAAAATAAGTTATAGAGATATTTTTTTACAGGCAGAACAGGAATACTCATATTACAACTTCGAATTTGCTGATACAAAACTGCTCCATCAGCACTTTATCGATGCAGAACGCGAATGCAGCGCACTTCTTGATGCTGGAAAACCAAATAAAGAAAATGTATTCCATCGCTGTGTTTTTCCTGCCTATGATCAATGTATTAAAGCGAGCCATATCTTTAATCTTTTGCAAGCACGTGGCGTTATTTCTGTAACCGAACGACAAAATTACATTCTTCGCGTTCGTAATCTCGCGCGCCGTTGTGGGGAAGCCTTCTTACTCACAGAAGCTGGACAAATATATACTGGAGAGGCCTAATGTCTGATCTTCTTCTTGAACTTTTCAGTGAAGAAATACCCGCACGTATGCAACGAAAAGCTGCTGCTGATCTTAAAAAAGCTGTTACGGATCAACTTGTGAATGCTGGATTAACCTATAAAGCCGCTCGTGAATATTGGACACCTCGTCGGTTAACATTGGACGTACGCGGACTTTCTATACGCTCCAAAGATGTCCATGAAGAACGCAAAGGTCCCAGTATAAAATCACCACAGCATGTAATTGATGGTTTTCTACGTGCAACAGGATTAAATGATGTTTCTGAAGCGCATATTGGACATGATGATAAAAAAGGTCATTTTTATATTGCTAAAATTGTTAAAAAAGGTCGAGCTGCAGAAGAAATTATTGCCGATATTTTACCGGATATTATCCGCAACTTTCCATGGCCTAAATCTATGCGTTGGGGAAAAGATTCAGCACAAAGTGGTACTTTGAAGTGGATTAGACCTTTACAAAATATTCTTTGCATCTTCGGACCAGAAATTGGCGAAACACATGTTGTTCCGTTTACAATTGGTTCTCTTAAAAGCAATAATCTAACTTATGGTCATCGTTTCTTAAGTGACGGAAAGCCATTCCAGGTGCGTCGCTTTGATGACTATGTTACTCAACTTGAAACACACAAAGTCATTCTGGATGCAGAAAGACGAAAGAATATTATTTTAGCTGATGCTCAAAATCTTTGCTTTGCAAACGGTTTAGAACTGGTTCAAGATAATGCCCTCCTAGAAGAAGTTTCTGGCCTTGTTGAATGGCCTGTTATCCTTATGGGTGATTTTGACAAATCATTCCTTGATATTCCTCCAGAAATTATTCGCTTGACCATTCGAGCTAATCAAAAATGTTTTGTCACCCGTAAACAAGGGGAAAAGATAAAACTTTCTCATCATTTTATTCTCGTTTCTAATATTCTCGCCAATGATGAAGGCAAAGAAATTTCTAAAGGAAATAGTAAGGTTGTCCATGCTCGTCTTTCTGATGCACTCTATTTTTGGAAAACAGATCAGCGTGATTTGCCCGATATTAAACAATTGGAATCTTCTGTAAAAAAATTTGATCTTGATATAAAAAAACCTCTTGATCAAAGAATGGCGCGACTTGATCATTTGAATGTAACTTTTCACGCCAAATTAGGTACACAAGGTGCAAGAGTAGAACGCATCGCTACACTCGCACAAAAAATTGCACCTTTGATACAAGCAGATCCTCTCTTAGCGAAACGTGCAGCCATCCTTGCAAAAGCTGATTTGCAAACAGAAATTGTCGGAGAATTTCCTGAACTACAAGGTGTTATGGGGCAAAAATACGCCCTTCTTCAAGGGGAAGATCCTCACGTCGCTGTAGCAATCGAAGACCATTATAAACCTCAAGGACCAACAGATCGTCTTCCACAAGAACCACTTGCTATAACCGTTATGCTCTCCGACAAAATTGACATGCTCGTTGGCTTTTGGCTCATTAATGAAAAACCAACGGGCTCAAAAGATCCCTATGCGTTAAGACGAGCAGCATTGGGAATTATTAGGCTTGTACTTTCGCGAGATTGGAAAATCAATCTTATGCCACTGTTCCAGTTAGCAACGAATCTTTTCTTACAACAAAAAAATAAATATGAAATCTCTCAAAGAGAAAATCCACAATTGCAGAATCTGCTTCCAGAAAAAACAGAATATATTTTATCAGATCTGTTATTCTTTTTTCATGACCGTTTGAAAATCTATCTAAAAGAGGAAGGCGCTCGTTACGACGCCCTTGAAGCCGTTTTAAATAAAGATTCTGATGATTTTTTATTGGTTGCACGTCGTGTCGAATCGCTTATCGCTTTTATCAACACCCATGATGGAATGAACTTTGTAGCCTCTGTAAAACGTACTGCCAATATTCTTGAAAATGAATTTCAAAAAAGCACAACAATAGCGAATGAAATTAATTTTGAGCTCTTTGTCGAGAAAGAAGAAAAACAGCTCTATCATGCAATCTGTGAAGTAGAAAAAAAAGTTCTTGCTCCCATCAATACAACAAATTTATCATTTGCCCTCAGTGTGCTAGCGCCACTTGGAAAATTGATTGATATATTTTTTGAAAAAGTATTGGTGAATGATAAAAAACCTGATGTTCGTGCTAACCGTCTTGCTCTTCTCAAACGCACTCACATTGTTACACAATCGGTTGCAGACTTCTCAAAACTTGTCATTTAAAATCAAAGAGCCTATTAACTGATAAAAACAATGAAGATAAATTTTTCTTTTTTATGACTTTTATTAATTAATATTGATACTAATTAATATTGAGAAAATTATGCAACCAAAGAGACTGTTCTTTATCTCTCAAATATCATTAATTAAGATATGTTTTCATTTTGATAAATGATTCTTTCTCAAGAGACTCTTTAATAAGTTCATCTACCTTGTTAGCATCTATTTCTCTTGTAATAAGGGTACGTGCTGTAGAAATTGCCAAATCAATAGCCGATGAAGAAACCATGCGCATAGCATCGGCTTCTGCTTGGGAAATTTTTTGTTCTGCCAATTTATTGCGGTTTTTTACATATTCTTCTGCTTTTGCACGGGCTTCAGCAATAACAGATTCAACTTCATGCTTTGCTGCTGCAATAATTTCTTGCGCATCTTTTTCTGCTTCTGCATGTTTGCGTTGATATTCAGCCAATATTTCCTGTGCCTCTTCACGAAGACGCAGAGCCTCATCAAGTTCATCTTTGATACGTTTCGCGCGCGCATCAAGATGGTGTATAACCCTCTGTGGAATTTGGAAATAGACTAAAAGAGCCAAAAAAAGAACTAACCCAACAAATGCCCAAAAAGTATCAGTCATCTTTTTCTTCCTCAATAATCCGCAGTTTTAACAACTGAACGAACAGCCTCTTTGTTGATATCAACGTCAATCAATTTTTTCACAATTTCAAGAGCTACTTCTTCAGCGATAGAACCAACATTTTGCATGGCTTTATCCCGAATTTTTGCTATCTGTTTTTCAGCATCTGCGAGTTTTTTCTCTAAACTCTCTTCAATTTCTTTCCGTTCAAGCTCTGCCTTTTCTTTTAATTCTTCACTAGCTACCTGCGCTATAGCCTGCGCGTTCAAACGCGCTTCTGCTAATTTCCGCTCATAAGTTTCAACAACAATGTCTGCTTCTTGCTTCATGCGCATTGCCTGATCTAAATCAGATGCGATTCGATCTCGCCGTGTTTCAATAACACCGCCAATACGTGGTACAATTACACGGGAGATAAAAAGATAAAACAGTCCGAAAGAAATTGCCAACCAGAAAAAATGCGAACCAAAATGCACAAAATCAAAAGGCGGAAACACACGATTTGCATGCTCTGCCACCTTTTTAATATGTTCTATCGACGTTTCAGTGTTCTGTGCATAAGCGCTTGAAACAAACATCTTCTTTCATCCTTTAAATAGCTTATTAAAGCCCTCTATAACCGATGATAACTGACAAACATCTCTCTGGCATCTCTCTGGTTAAGAGCCTAAAAGGGTAAATCTTTCCTCATGCAAGAACAGATATACCCTTTTGATGATGATTAAACCCCAAAAAGAAGTAATAAAGCAATGAGCAATGAAAAAATTCCCAAAGCTTCTGTAACAGCAAAACCAAAGACGAGACGTCCAAACTGACTATCTGCTGCTGATGGATTTCGTAATGCACCAGAAAGATAGCTACCAAAAATATTACCAAGTCCTAAAGCTGTTCCAGCCATACCAAAGCAAGCAAGACCAGCGCCAATATATTTTGCTGCAAGCACCATTTCCATGTTATTCTCCTTTAAAGCGAAATTGCATTATTCGACGGAAAACCGCCAGTTCTATTAATGTCCTGGATGAATTGCATCATTAAGATACATACAAGTTAAAACCGTAAAGACGTAAGCCTGAAGAAATGCGACCAAAAACTCAAGAGCAGTAATTGCTACAGTCATAATAAGCGGTAAAATCGAACCACCCACACCTACGAGCCCTACCCCAATCATTGAAACAACAAACCCAGAAAACACTTTAAGCGTAATATGACCAGCAAGCATATTCGCAAAAAGACGAAGAGAAAGACTAATTGGACGGGAGAGAAAAGAAATAACCTCAATCATTGTCACCAAAGGTAAAACCACAACAGGAACTCCACTGGGAACGAACAGTTTCAAAAAACTGACCCCATGCTTATAAAAGCCATACCCAATCACCGTCAAAATTACCACCATTGCTAACGAAAACGTGACCATGATTTGAGACGTAACCGTATAAAAATAAGGAAAGAGACCAATAAAGTTAGCAACCAAAATAAAAGTAAACAGAGAAAAAACTAAAGGAAAAAACTGCATTCCCTGCACACCAGATGATTCCCGCAGAGTCGATGCTACAAACTCATAGGCCATTTCCGAAAGAGACTGCATCCGCGTTGGAACCAATCCACGACTCGATGATGAAATAAAGAGAAAAATAGAAGTTACAACAACCGTGAGGACTGTAAACAATGATACATTTGTAAACGATAAATCCATATTTCCTATGGAAATCTTAATCAGCCTTAAAACCTCAAACTGATGAATAGGATCTGGAGCGTGCGCTGTCACTTCAACCTCATTTATCGGACCTCTCATTGGCCCCTTTATTTTGTTTATCTTGGCGCAATACGCCTTCTTTTCCTAATTGACTGGAGGAAACATACCCCACAGACCGAAGAATACTCAATACACCAGCAGCAAATCCAAAGAAGAGAAAAAATACCAATCCCCAAGGCCATGAATCTGCTAACTTATCAAACCCCAACCCCAAAACAATACCAACTATAACACTTGCCAGAAACTCACTGGAAAGCTTAATTGCACCTGCCATCCTTCCTTGTGATTTTTCCCGCTTATTCCTATGCTCCCGCTTCTTTAATGCTTGCTTGCGTACTAAAGCTACGCTTAAGTTCCTACTACGGCATTCCAAATCCTCTGAATGAAGACACTCTCCTTGCTTTTCCTCTTCAGCCTCCTTACAGCTCATAACGGGTTTCTCGCCCATCGCCATCATTGGCTCCTTAATTAAAAAGCAACGTAAGAATACATTTCATAAAACCGTGTGCATCATATTGTTCCCGAATTTATTCGTCAAGATACTAAAAGAAATCTATCACAAGTTATCGTATAAATTTTATTGCAGAAATAACGTATTTTTCAATTTACATGCTTTCTTAAAAAGATATTCCAAGCACCTAAACCGATTTCACGACAGCACCCGTGAATGTATAACGAAAAGTTCACGTGAATAATATAAAACTCATAGAACAACCATTTTTACGTTTAACAAAAGGTGTAAACTAATACCATCTTATTTTCCAACTCCCAATGTTATATTAGTCCTAGTTTTGAAAGAGAACATAGAAAGCTAAAAACAGTATGAGAGCGTTGGTTTTCTCCTTTTATTCGAATAAACTTGCACTTTTTATTTTATGAAAATAATAATAATCAATTGTTTCTATATGATCCTATTCGCAAAGTATTTTACATACGCCATTAAAGGCCCCACCACGAAATGAGCTTGAGGGTATTAAGAGAAGTTCCTTTAAATACAAGATATTAATAAATCTAAAATTTCAAATAGATTAAGCCAATAGAACATAATAAATTTTAAATACGATTACCATACCACTTTATACAATTTTAATCCACTTTTATGAACTTCGCTTTTTACAATTGAATATCCGTAGATTCAGCAAATATTTTTGCTTTTTATTCAAACAAACTATCGTAAGCAAAAGCGCTTATTCATAAGCTTTATTTTTATGAAACGATAATCTAATGCTGCTTTTCAAACAAGCATCATAATTATATTCCCCTACCCTCATATTGCATCTATTCTTGCACTTATAATAACCCATTAAGAGGATTATGTACTCTTTCTTAAATACTCCCTATTAAACTCTTCTCATGACATGCAAATAAATGACCTTTATCAAGATGAGAGAGCTCTATTCAATAGCGCTCATGATAAATGATTATCAATAAAATTAAAGAGTTATCATTTCTTCTTGGAACGTGTCGCAAAAGGATTATCAGAGGCTCGTAATGATATGCGAACTGGTATACCAAACATATCAAATGTTTCACGTAACCCATTGACAAGGTAACGCAAATACGACTGGGGCATACTTTTGGGGCGCGAGCAAGAAATCATAAATCCAGGAGGACGTGTCTTAACCTGTGTGATGTATTTAACCTTAAGTCGACGTCCAGAAACCGCAGGAGGTGGATGATGTGCCACAACAGTTTCAAGCCATTGGTTCAATTTAGCCGTCGAAATGCGACGATTCCATATACGGTGCATCATCATCACATTTTCCATAAGTTTATCAATTCCTTGACCATATTGTCCCGATAAAGGAACAGCTCTCAAACCACGAACTTGAGGAAGAAATCGTGCACATTTTTCATGCAAATCAATCAATGTAGCCTGACTATTTTCAATAAGGTCCCACTTATTAAAAGCAATAACTGGAACACGCCCTTCACGAATCACAAGATCAGCAATTTGTAAATCCTGCTTTTCAAAAGGCATCGTTGCATCAAAAACAATGATCACCACTTCTGCAAAACAAATAGCACGCAAAGTGTCAGCAACGGATAATTTTTCTAACTTTTCTTGAATTTTCGATTTTCGACGCAAACCTGCAGTATCAAACAGTTTAACATGACGACCACGCCATTCCCAATCTACAGAAATAGAATCACGCGTAAGTCCTTCTTCTGGTCCTGTTAACAACCGCTCTTGTTTCAGCATACTATTGATAAGAGTAGATTTTCCTGTATTGGGGCGCCCCGCAATTGCAATCCGAATAGGCTTATTTTCATCGTACATAAGCCCCTCTTCTTCCAAATTTTTTATATCATCACCAACAGATGCAGGCTGTATCATAATATCTTCTTCTTTGTTGTTGTCAAAAGCGCGTTCTGCCCCAACAGCCTCTATAATTGCATCACGAAGATCACTAAGTCCCAAACCATGTTCAGCCGATATTGGGCACGGCTCCCCCAAACCTAATGACCACGCCTCATACTCTCCTCCCGTTGCCGCTCTTGACTCAGACTTATTAGCAACAAGGACTATTGGTTTTCCTGATTTGCGAACCAATGAAGCAAAGTTTAAATCACTTGGTGTTATTCCACTCTTTGCATCAAATACGAATAAAATAAGATCAGCTTCATCAATTGCAACTTTTGTATGAGAACGCATACGCCCCTCAAGTGTATGATCACCTGCTTCTTCCAGCCCAGCCGTATCAATCACATCAAAATGTAGATCTTGAAGTTTTGCCGCATGAATACGCCGATCACGTGTTACACCTGGCTTATCATCAACCAAAGCCAACCTTTGCCCAACCAAACGATTAAAAAGTGTTGATTTCCCAACATTGGGACGACCAACAATAGCAATGGTAAGGCTCATCAATTTATTCCTTATTTGTCTTGCCCTCGGCCTGCATAAGCTCAAGCATCATTCGAGCCCGATCTGTTATTTTTGAACCCAAAGTACCTTCTTTAGAAATTTTCTTAAAATAATAAACCGCTTCATCCATTTTATCCGCTTTGTAAGCAGCTAAACCCAAAGCTTCTCTTGCCGACATACGCATAGGATCGACATCACTTGCCATCTCTTTGACGCGCTTTTTGACATCCTCCAAAGTTCCTGTATCAACTAAAATATAGGCTGCTCGAATTTTTGCAACTTTCCGCAAAATCTGTGGTGCTTTCTCATCCGCTGCAACAGAATCAAAGATCTCCACTGATTTAATCATATCACCTTGCTCCATGAGTAAAGAAGCCTCCCGCAAACGAGCAAGAAAAGGATATCCTCCAAAGTTAGAGTCTTTAACATTCTCCAATTGCTTTATCGCTTTATCAAAATGACGTGTATCCGCAAAATTAAGGCTTTTTATAAATGCGTCACCAATATAACCAGCTTTCTTTATTTGTGCATGATAATAAATTTGATAAATAATTATCATGATGATGAAAAGAAGGACTGCTCCAATAATTGAAAAACCATAACGTCTCCAAAAAGCAAGCGCCTTTTCCTGACGAAATTCAGCATTAACTTCAGCAATAAAACTATCATACGACATATATCATACCTTGTAAAAATTTACTCTCTGCGCTTTTACGCATAAATGGACAAAGATGGTAGCCTAAATCAACTAAAATCTTTAAATTACTGATTTATTTATTTCAAATTGACATGTAACCAAATCAATTGGATTTTTGCAACTGTCTTAGTCAAAAACGATGTAAATGTTCTTTAAGCTTACATCACAACTTTTGAATCTTATAAAAAAATCACTGCTTTAATATTATCCATGATTGCCTACCATCTTCAGCACCCTTCCCTCTCTATTATATGAAAGATATCTTTTAAAGTCTTTAACACAATCATTGTATTGTATTCGATTATAGGATTTTAATACCATTCTTTATTCATCTAGCTTACTGTATTTATATATCTTTTTTAATATGAGGGATACGTAAATAAAAGTTGGGGAATAGAATTTCGCAATAGCCTCTACAAAAAGCATACTTCATGGAGTGTTTCTAACATTTCTTTGAAATCTGCTAACGCCCCTTAAAATAAGACATCTAAAAGTAGCATAAATGCAACAACAGTTTCATGTTGCAACGGATTAGAAGGTTTGATTGTAAAATTCTTTCGACAAAGATAGGCTTCTTTTTTTATAGAGAAGCTTTTTCTTGATCTAAAGCATAGAGTTCTATGATTTTCTCTTCCATGCCTACTGGAACAGATTTTCTACCAATTTCTACAGAAGATAAAAATGACACAGATAAACCTAATTTATCAACTATATTTGAAAGACGTTCTGAATGATCAATGCGAAGTTTTCATAAAATTTTGCCAAAGAAAGTGTATCCCTTCAATTTATCTTTATACAATTAATAACCTTTTGTAATAGATACTCAAAGCTTCTGAAAATATCTTATTGTAATGGCCAAACCCACATAAGCATTGGAACAGCAATAATAACGATCAACACCGCCAATGGAGCACCCAAACGTGGATAATCACTGAAACGGTATCCTCCTGGCGCCATCACGAGCATATTGCTTTGATGTCCGATAGGTGTAAGGAACTCACAACCTGCACCAATTGCAACAGCCATTAAAAAAGCTTCAGGCTTATAATGGAGAGAATGAGCAAAACTTGACGCAATTGGTGCTACCATCATCACTGTTGCTGCATTATTCAAAAATGGCGTAACCAACATAGCTGTCACCAACATAAGCGCTAAAGCACCGGATGGCGGGAAAAATATTGCCAATTGGCTCAACCATTGACCAATGAGCTCCGTACATCCTGTTTTCTCTAACGCTTCACTCACTGGAATAAGAGCCGCTAATAGTACTAATATTGGACCATCTAATGCCTGATACAAATCACGCGCTGGCAAAACACGAAAGATCACCATTGCAGCAGCAGCAGAAAAGAAAGAAAAAGCAACTGGAACAATATGAAAAGCTGTAAAAATAATTGCTATAAATAAAATAGCCAAAGATATAAAACCATGTCGTAAATTTCCAAACACAATATTTCGTTTTGCTAGGGGTAAGCATTTCAATTCCCTTAACAAATTTGGAATAACTGCATCCTGTCCTTGCAAAACAATCACATCTCCAAGATGGAAAATAATATCATCAAGTCTTCCCCGCACCCTTTCATGCTGACGACTTAACGCAAGCAAATTTACATTATAGCGATCAAATAAGGAAAACTCTTTCGCACTAATACCGATAAGAGGTGAATTATGGGTAATGACGGCTTCAATAATATCAATATCACTGTCCTTATCACCTGCAGCAATAGTTCGCCCTTTAGAAAACTCTAAACGAGCAGAGTTCATCACGCTATCTAACCCTGTATGTGATCCTTCCAGCAAAATAATATCATTTTCAGACAAAACAAAATCTGGTAATGGTGAAATAGATACTTTGTTTCTGATGATTTGAATCACCATAACATCACCACTTGATGGCTTAACCAAATCAACAATATTTTTTCCCACAATCGGTGAATTTATTGGAATATGCACTTCTGCAACATAATTACGAATATCAATGGCATCATCAAACGATACACCTGAACGCACACGCACAGGCAAAAGCCAATAAAAAAGAACCAAATATAAAACACCAGCCGTCGCAATAACCGCACCAACTGGTGTAAAATCAAACATCGTAAAAGGTGTTCCTGCTAAGCGTTCTTGCATCGCTGAAATAACAACATTGGGAGATGTTCCTATCTGTGTCATAAGCCCCCCCAATAAAGAACCAAAGGCCATGGGCATCAAAAAGACAGAAGGAGAAACCTGAGAACGACGAGCAAACTGAAAAGCTATCGGAAGCATAATAGCCAAAGCACCAATGTTTTTAACGAACATTGATAACACGACAACAGAAATAACCAAAAAAGCTAATTGAAGACGCACCGATTTCACATCTGGCCATACCCGTTGAATAATAAATTCCATTATACCAGAGCGCGATACGGCCGTACTGACAACAAACACACTCCCCACGATAATAACGATATCATTACTAAAACCGCTAAAAGCTTCCTTCGGACTGACAAGACCAAGAGCACAAGCTATTAATAACGTACAAATAGCAACAAGATCATAACGAAATCGATCCCAAATAAAAACAACCATCATGAGACCAATGATCGAAAAAGCCATTATTTGATTTTCTGTCATAACACTTACCTCTCCCCATTAAATTATAATGAACAAGAACATATTTTTTATGTTTTAAATATTCCTATAAACAGCAGCAAGATAAAAGCAGACATCGAAATATTTTAGGATAATTTTAAAGTGATAAAAAATTATGATGCGCATAAACTTGCCTCTCCTTATTATGCGTGCTTTTCTATAAAGTGCTGAACCCAAAGAAAATTGATAAAAGTTGATAAAGCTATATTGCAAAAAAGATGAGAATAACTCTAATATAGAGCGTAGATAATTGTTGAAACTGGTACACGCTATATTTAAACCTTTGTCGTTGCTTAAAAGAATTTATCTTCACTCTCAATTCAAAGAGTGATAAAAATGAAAGAAGAAAGAATGGTCAATCTTAATAGTGGGTATCAAAGTAACCTCAGATATTGGCTCACTTGCATTATTGGATTTGTTGCTATCTTGGCAATTATAATGGTTGGTGGATTTTATATTGCAAAACCCTATCTTGACAGTTTTGTAAGAAAAGAAATAGCCCGTCATTCCATAAAAGCCGAAACATCTGAAGTAAGCATTCTAGGTAAAATCAATTTGAAGAATGTGACAATACCTGTTCCAGCTGGTACATCACTTAAAATTGGTGCCATTTCTGCCCGTCCTCCTCTTTCCTTTATTCCTGGAACTTTCACACTCTATAATGTTGATTTAAAGCATAATAATATTCATGTGCAAATTCCCCAAATTTCTCTTCGAAGTGTATCTTTAAAAGAAAAAGATAGAACACTCTCATCACATCTTTTACAAACAATGATGCGTATTGAGCTTTCCTCAATTATTGCTCCCAATATACAACTTTCTATAGAAAATAAAAATAAGCAAATAGAAACGGTTGAAGTCAATAATTTCCAGCTTTCTGATTTTAGAAATGGCCATATCCGTTCAGTTAGTATCAAAAGTATGGATCTTAAAACAGTTGCAGTCAATGGTGCCAAACAGATGCAGATTATGGCTAAAAGTGATACAATAAAAGCCCATGACATCGACATCAACTACGCCTATTCTATCATCTTTGGAAAAAACAATACTCTCAATCAAGGTAAAACCGTTACTGGTCCCATTGCTCTGAATAATATAAGCGTTGATATTTTTGAAGAAGCAGAAAAAAACAGCTCTTTCTTTCTCCAACAGTTTAAAACATCTGGTTTAAAGATGAAGCCACTTGAACAAACTCCTGAAAAATTGATCAAAGCTTATCTTAATGCAAAAAAAGAGAATAATAAAACCGCTGAAAAAATAGCACAAAATGGTCTACTTCTAAACATATTGCTCGCCATTACCTCAGCCGATGCCAAAGTTGATAACGTCACCGTTGATATACCACAGTTGAAAGCAACACTCGAATCATTCCAATTCAAACCAAGCTTGTGGAAACAACCTATCCCTAAAAAACTTTTTCTTTCCCTCAATAACCTTTCCGTTTTACCTAAAAAAATGAATGAAAAAGACTTAGAACTCTTCAAAAATTTGAACTTTGAGCGCTTTAATATTTCAGGAAAAATTGATATTTCTTATGATGAAAAAAAACGTATGCTCCTTCTTGATGCAATGTCTTTCGATATGAAAGACGTTGGATCTGGGTACATATCAGCCAAGGTTATTGATGTTGATGAAAAGCTTTTTTCTGGTCAGAAAAATGTAATGATTGCTGCTTCTCAAGACCTTGGCATCAATGAAATCGATCTACAATATAAGGATGCAGGTTTCATTGATAAGCTTTTTTCTTATCTTGCGCAAACTCTTAATGACAGCAAACATGATCTTAAAAAGGAACTCTATGACGATTTCTATCTAATGATGACGCAGACCCCTAACATTCTGTTAAAAAATCATGACGAAGCAGAAAAAATTTCAAAATCCTTAGGTGAATTTGCTAAAAATCCGCAAACATTGAGTGTTAAAATTAAAGCAAAAGATAATAAAGGGCTCACAATAATTGATCTCGAATCTGCTTTACAAAATGATCTATCCAAGGCTTTAAGCAAAGTAGATCTCACTATTAAAAATGAAGCATCGCCTTGAACATTTTGTGCTTTAAACATGATGATCTTGTCTATAAATTAAGAACTTTATTCCTCTTTTTGCTTTTATATGATACAGAAGGCTTCACACAGAGTCATTTACATAAGAGAATATAGAATTATAAAATTGTCGATACTTGGAGTTGTTCATGTCTGATTTATCTTCAAATCGCTTGCCTAATCGCGCTTCTCGTGTCACCAATCAAGCGCTTTCTGCTATCGAGCGTTTTCTCCATATTGAAGCTCTTAGTGGTATTGTTCTTTTATTAGCTGCTGCTTCTGCACTCATTTTTGCCAATTCTAAATATGCTGATCTCTATGAATCTTTTTGGCATACACCTCTTGGTTTTAATTTGGGGCACTTCACTCTTTCATGGGATTTGCATTTTTGGGTTAATGATGCCCTTATGACTATTTTTTTTCTCGTTGCAGGAATGGAAATCCGACGCGAGATTCATGAAGGTGCTCTTTCCGATTTTAAACAAGCAATCTTACCAATTGTTGCTGCAATAGGGGGCGTTTGTTTCCCTGCAATTATTTATTTTATCTTCAACTTTAATGATGGGCATATACATGGTTGGGCCGTACCAACAGCAACAGATATTGCCTTTGCTCTCGGTATTCTTGCTCTTCTTGGAAAAAAAATTCCTTCTAATCTTCATATCATTCTTCTATCACTCGCGATTATTGATGATATTATAGCTGTTCTTATTATTGCTTTTTTCTACTCAACAAACATTGATCTTAGTGGTTTAATGATTGCAGGAGCTGGTATTGCTCTAGTGCTATTCTTTCAATGGATTGGACTTGCATCAGCATGGCTTTACATTTTACCTGGTGCAATCATCTGGTGGGGTTTAATGGTAACAGGCGTTCATCCATCACTTGCTGGTGTAATTTTAGGGATGATGACTCCCGTTTTTCCTACTCGGACTCTTGTAGCGCCACTCACCACGCTCAGCAATGCTATGCAAATTCTTCAAGAAAAAAATATTAAAACAGATCTCCATCATATTTCAACCGCATTGAAAAAAATGCGCAAAGGACAGCGTGCCATAATTGCTCCAGTAACCCGTGTTCAGAAAGCATTGCATCCATGGGTTGCATACGGTGTAATGCCGATTTTTGCCTTTGCAAATGCAGGAGTAAGTTTTGCAAACTTTGACCTTTCTTCCGATAAATCATTCTTGATTGTTCTTGGTGTTGTTATTGGGCTTTTCATCGGTAAGCCGCTTGGCATTATCACCGCCAGTTATCTAGCTGTAAAATCAGGTCTATGCCGCCTCCCTCCTCATATGACATGGACAGGTATTTTACTCATTGGTTTTTTAGCAGGAATTGGCTTTACAATGTCTATCTTTGTTTCAATGCTTGCTTTTAAAAATATTATCCTTCTTGATGCTGCAAAAATTGGAGTACTTTGTGGCTCTGGTTTATCTGCTCTTATCGGTCTAGGATATGGATTTATTTATATTAAGCGCAATAAAGACGTTGCTCATAGTTCCCAATAAACTAACTAAAAATAGACTTTTATACGAGCTTTTTAAAAAGTGATTCTATTCATTTGTTGGATTTGGACAATATTGAACGTAAAAGCCGTTGTTTTACCTCATCTTTACATCTATGAAGATGTAAACTGATATCATCATACTATTTGCCAACCTCTCATGTTGCAACAACTCTTGACACTTGAGAGAATTCATAAGAGACGTTTTTATTCCTTTTTTCAATAAAGTTCACTCACATACCAGTCCCACTTGTAGCGTACACAGAAATAATTTTAATTGATTTAATATAAAGGGATTTGTGATAGGAGAAGCGATCTTTCGTCAAAGCTATTATCCACTATGAAGAAACAATGAATTCCTATTATAAATCAATATGTTATATTTAATTATAACGAAAAAATAAGAAACAATAATTAATAGTAATGTAAATAATATATCTTCATTTGAAGCTATCATTAAGATCTTGGCTACTCAATGCACATGAATAAGGTATATTGAGTTAATCAACACAAAATAACTTTCTCACACATAACTGTGTGTATAAAAATCATAGAGAGTTGTTTCAAACACCTTAACTCCATCATCACAATTTTTACAAGCTGCTGTTTTTATAATAAAGTATATAGACGTTAATTTATTGAAATAATATAAGTTTTTTACAGCCCTTTATAGGCCCAACAGTTCTTCCATCCTCACCTATCACTTATAACGTCAACATAGCAAGCAGACCCAATAATTAGTTAAGTAATCCCGTAGCTCATTTTTCCAACAAATCCATCTTTTCGTTACTGACTTTATTGTCGGTATTATCAACAGCTTTAATCCTAGCCTTCTTTAAAAAACATATTATTTTTTGGGTAAATATATTTTTAAGGATCATTTGTCGTCTTATCACTCGGGTAAGAAAGCAAAATACCGGAAGGTTTTCTTATTTCAAAGCAAAAGTTGCACAATATTGGAAACTGAAAATAGCCTTGGTGCGGCTCGCTTTCTCCTTTATAAGCGTAAAGATGAGTAGTGATTTTTACCTTTACGACTTCATAGTCTCCCAGAGTTAAACTGTCTTCCCGTTTTCAAGATCATGAATAAGTTTAAAATGAGAGCATTTTGCTGTATTGAATAGTTCTCATTTAAGTTCAAAATATAAGTTATCCTTAATAAAAATTATTAATATATATTGATGTCATTGAAACTTTATTGGAACTAAAAAATGCTCACCCCTTATCAAGAGCATAAACAGCATGTAATGTTCTAACCGCAAGTTCAGTGTAAGCACTATCAATCAAAATAGAAATTTTAATTTCTGAAGTCGTGATTGCTTGAATATTAATACCCTTTTCAGCCAAAGCCTTAAAAGCTGTAGCAGCAACACCTGCATGGCTGCGCATTCCAATACCAATCACAGAAACCTTGGCAAGATCGCTTTCAAATTGGAGAACATCAAATCCAATTTCTTTACGATTTTTCTCAAGAAGAGCAACGGCTTTTTCTACATCTGCTGATGGTACAGTAAAAGTCATATCAGTTTTTGAGCCATCTTCAGAAATATTTTGCACAATCATATCAACATTAATGCGCTCTTCAGCCAAAGGGCCAAAAATTGCTGCCGAAATCCCTGGACGATCAGCAAGCCGACGAAGGGAAATTTGTGCTTCATCCTTAGCAAAAGCAATACCAGTAACATTTTGTTGTTCCACAATTTCATCCTCATCGCAAATAAGTGTTCCAGAAGAACTCATTGGATCCTCCATGCCTAAAGCATCAGGATCCTCAAAACTTGAACGCACAAAGGTACGAACCTTATGAACCATTGCCAATTCAACAGAACGAACCTGTAAAACTTTTGCACCAAGAGAAGCCATTTCCAGCATCTCTTCAAAAGCTACCTTTGGTAAACGACGCGCTTTCGGTTCTATACGTGGATCCGTTGTATAAACACCATCCACATCCGTATAAATATCACAGCGATCAGCTTGTACAGCCGCTGCTATAGCAACAGCACTTGTATCTGATCCACCACGTCCTAAGGTAGAAATCCGATTATCCGGAGTTACCCCCTGAAAACCAGCAATAACAGCAACCTGACCTTCCTGAAAACGCTCTATTAAAAAAGATCCATCAATATCAGTAATACGTGCACGGCCATGCGCATTGTCTGTATGAATAGGAATTTGCCAACCAAGCCATGAACGTGCATTCACCCCCATTGTTTTAAGTGTCAAAGCCAACAAACCAGAAGTAACCTGTTCACCAGCAGCAACCACAACATCATATTCACGAACATCTCTATGTATAGGCGAAGCATCACACGTCCACTGAACAAGTTCATTGGTTTTACCAGCCATCGCAGATACGACAACGGCAACCTCATTGCCTGCATCAACCTCTCTTTTGACATGCCGTGCAACATTATGAATACATTCAATGTTTGCTACAGATGTTCCACCAAATTTCATGACAATGCGCGCCATTAATAATACTCTATCTTTACATCTCTTATCTCAAACGGTAATGAGAATAAGATGCTCTATCAACCAATCATTTACTCGACATAGCGAATATCTATCATTTGTGCAAGTTTCATTATGATTATATTAATTTCTCTTGACTTTTTATAAAATCTACTTGACGTGATCATTAAAAAATAAAAGGAAAGCAAAATGATAGATAAAATGCGGACAACTATTGATCAAAGTGAAATTGATCACTTTTCACGTATTGCTACAGAATGGTGGAATCCACAAGGAAAATTTCGACCTCTTCACCAATTTAACCCAACACGCCTTGCTTACATCAGAGAAAAAATCTGTTTAGAGTTTAATCGTGATCCTGTTTCACTTACACCCTTTGACAATTTGAAAATTCTTGATATTGGCTGTGGAGGAGGCTTGTTATGTGAACCAATGGCACGTCTTGGCGCTATGGTCGTAGGCGTTGATGCTTCACAAACGAATATTGAAGTCGCAAAAATTCATGCAGCCCAAAATGATCTTTTAATTGATTACCGTACCACTACGGCAGAAGCACTCGCCAATGAAGGAGAAAAATTTGATATCATCCTTAATATGGAAGTTGTTGAACATGTCGCTGACGTTAATCTCTTCATAGAAGCTACAGCAAAAATGCTGAAACCACAAGGGTTGATGTTTGTCTCGACACTCAACCGCACATGGAAAGCATGGGGGCTTGCTATTGTAGGGGCTGAATATATCCTACGTTGGCTTCCTAAAGGAACACATGATTATAAAAAATTCCTAAAACCTCTAGAACTTAAAAACTTCTTATCAAAAAACGCTCTGACAATCATTGATGAGATAGGTATTACTTATAACCCATTAAACGACAGCTGGAATCGCTCAAAAGACATGGACGTTAACTACCTCCTTCTCGCAAAACGGTCTTAAGAATATCTCATTTACAACTATTGTATGCCTTGTAATAAAGAATTGAGCTTTCCCTCAGCCTCTAAAGCATAAAGATCATCACAACCGCCAACGTGATAATCACCTATAAAAATTTGCGGAAATGTATTACGTCCATTTGCGCGCTGTACCATTTCTTGGCGACGGGATGTAGAAGCATCAATATCTGTATATTTTACGCCTTTTTTATCAAGTAAATCACGAGCTTTTATGCAATAAGGACAACCGGGGCGTGTATAAATTATTATCTCTTTCATAATAGTTTCCTCCAATATTTTTTATAATATTCACTTCAAGTTTCTCTTAAGAAGAGGGATAAATAGAATCTTCTTTGAGGACACGCGAAAATGTTAGCACATCAACCTGTCGTGCACCTGCATCTTTTAATGCAGAGGCTGCTGCCGTAACTGTTGCACCCGTTGTAAAAACATCATCAATCAGTAAAACAGAACATCCTTTAAGGTATTTTTTAACCTTATGCGAAACCTTAAAAGCATTTTTTACGTTAAGTTTTCTCTCTCTTGAAGAAAGACTAACCTGCGGACGGGTATGCCGACAACGAACAAGCCACCCCGGTTTTAAAAGCTTTTTTTGTGATTCTGCAATATAACGTGCAAGCTCAGCAGATTGATTATAACGCCTCTCCCAAAAACGACGAAAATGCAATGGAATGGGGATAATAACATCACAATCATCAATAACCTCGCGTCCAGCAAACATCATCCACTTGGCCATAAATGATGCCAATTCTATATGATCACCATATTTTAAACGCGTTACTAAAGTTCGTGCAAGCCCCTTATGAACAATGACCGAGCGAACACGTGAAAAAGGATAAGAATTACGAAGTGCTTCACCACTGAGAAACCCCTCCCCCATATCACAAACAAAAGGAGTCCCCATAACAGGACAATAAGGTTTTGTGATAAATTGAAGTTCTTTCCAACATTCGGAGCAAATCGTACCATAAGTAGAAACATTTTGCTTACATCCAGGACAAATTGGGGGATAAAGCATTGTTTTCAAGCGTTCAATGCATTTACTTAGTATATCGTTGCTATTTAACGCCGCTTCTCGAAAGTACAACATTATAAATCTAGGCTTTTACAAGTTCCCTGTAGAACAAAAGTTCCTTTGTATTTCCTCAATTTATAATTTTAATTCCTTTAAAAACTCTTACCTTCTATAAATTTATTTTCTTTCATATTATAAACTTGACAGAGCTTGCACAAATAATGAACCTTTTCAAAATATATTCTTTCATAGAGAGAAAGTGTTCTACAATATGTCGCATCCTTTAATTTTTGATCATAACCGCATTGAACAATTCCGCAAACGCGCTTTCCAAAAAGCAAAAAAAGGATATGACTTTTTACTCTCTCACATAGCAGAAGATCTCTATAAACGTCTTAGTACTGTTGATCGCCTCTTTACATTAGCTCTCGATTTACACAGCCATACAGACCTTGCTGCGCAAGCTTTAATGAAGTCTGGAAAAGTTTGTTCCATAGAACGTATTGAAACCGATATGCTTTATCAAAGCCATGATAAAAAATTTCATTTACGTCATCGAGAATTTCTTGATTTACCTCAAAGTTACTGTGACCTTATTGTTTCACTTCTTTCATTACAATTGACCAATGATACCCCTGGTGTTCTAAGCCAGATAAAAAATACTCTTAAACCAGATGGCTTATTTCTTGCTGTTATGGCAGGAGCTGGTACATTAAGAGAATTGCGCGAAAGCCTGCTGCAAGCTGAAAGTGAAATTTATGATGGAGCAAGCCCTAGGGTCTACCCTTTTGCCGACATTCGTGATGCAGGCGCTCTTTTACAGCGTGTTGGCTTTGCCCTTCCTGTAGCAGACGTTGAAGATATCACAATACGTTATAATACAATGTTTGATCTTATGCACGATCTTAAAGCTATGGGAATGCAAAATGCACACATAAATCGTTCACGACGCCCTGTATCCAAACGTTTTTTTCTCCGCGCAGCTGAAATCTATGCACAACGATTTAGTGATCCTGATGGACGTATTCGTGCACACTTTTCTTTCATCTGGCTCTCTGGTTGGGCCCCTCACCCCAATCAACAAAAACCCCTACAACCTGGTTCAGCGCAAATATCTCTTACAGATGTTTTACAATCTAAAAAAACATAACCTAAAATCATTTTTTTAAAATACTTTTATCCGTTGTTCGTAACATTTGACTGGTAATTGTTCCAGCTACCATTGAATCGCTCACGTTTAGAGCAGTACGTCCCATATCAATTAGCGGTTCAATAGAGATGAGTACAGCAACCAAAGTAACAGGAAATCCCATAATTGGTAAAACAATCAATGCAGCAAAGATAGCCCCTCCCCCCACACCAGCAACACCAATAGAACTCAACGTTACAATCCCAACAAGCGTAGCAATCCAAGTAGGATCAAGAGGATTAATACCCATAGAGGGTGCAATCATGGTCGCAAGCATCGCTGGATAAAGACCGGCACAACCGTTTTGTCCAATTGTTGCCCCAAAAGAAGCTGCAAAACTCGCAATGGATTGCGGGACTCCTATCCACTGCGTTTGCGCTTCAATATTCAAAGGAATACTTGCAGCACTTGAACGACTGCTAAAAGCAAATGTTAAAACCGGTAAAACCTTTTTGAAAAAACGAAAGGGATTAATCCCAGAAATGCCAAGCAGTACACCATGAATACCAAAAATTAAGATAATACCGACATAAGAGGCAATAATAAAAACCAGTAAATTTAAAATATCTGAAATACGTGATATCGCTCCTACTTTCGTCATAAGAGCAAAAATACCATAAGGCGTCAAAGCAATCACTATACGGACCAACCGCATAATCCAAGCTTGTGCCACTTGAATAAATAAAAGCGCGTTTTCTCCTTTTTCTGGCTCATCTTTCTTTAAAAGAAGAACCGCTGCACCTAAAAATGACGCAAAAATCACAACACTGATAATTGACGTACGTTTAGCTCCACTCAATTCAGCAAATGGATTTTTAGGAATCATAGACAAAATCATCTTTGGTATATTCATATCTCCAAGTTGAGAAATATGACCTTCAAGAATAGCAGAAACATTTTGCCCTTCATGCACCAAACCATTTGCTGTTAATCCAAAGAAATTAACCACAAGCACGCCAACCAATGCTGAAAGAGCCGTTGTAAAAAGCAATATTGAAATTGTTATTATACTCATCTTTCCAACAGCATAAACAGAATGTAAATGAGCAACCGCTGAAACGATAGAGACAAAAACCAGTGGCATAACAATCATTTGTAACAATAAAATATAGCCTTCACCAACAATGTTAAACCATTCAACGGATTTCAATAAAGTGCCTTCACCCTCTCCATAAACACACTGTAAAATACTACCAAAAATCAAGCCAAGGATAAGCCCTAGCATAACACGGAGTGAAAGACTCCATTGCATTCTCTTACTCTGAGCAATCCACAATAAAAAAATAACAAATAGAAATAAATTGATAAAAAAATTAAATGTCATTGTCTATGCCCAGTCTATATCCACTATTGTTTATGATTGATGTAAATAACATACATACCTCAAAATCAATGCATGATATTTGAAAGTTAAAGTATAAAACTTACAAGGTTTTTACAAAACCATTATTTTTCAATTTATAGATTAAAAGAGAATTTTTTATCTACTAATAAATGTTTAAAGAAAATAAATAAAATTATTTTCCTATTATTTAAATTTATACTCTCATTAAATAATTTAAAAAGAGAAATATAAACAGCACTCATAGCATCTTAATACTGAATAACTCCAACATATCTTATCACTCTCTTTTGCTCTTTGAATTGAAAAGAGCTTTCCAAACAATGGTTAATTAATAATCGAACATTCATAACTTTTCTGAAAAATACAAGATCAAGCCACTCTTGCCAATTTTATGGACGGCACTCTCAACAATTTTGATCAGCACTTCAAATATAATTATTTTATGGATAACACCTTTTACACATTCTTTCTCTGCTCTCAATGGAAGCTTTTTTGTTTTTCGAAATTCTCTTTATAGACATGAAAATATGCCCTCTCAATAACAAAAAAATCTCAAATGTGAAGACTTCGAAAACCACAATACCTATAAAATGCAATACAACTAATAATATAAAACATTACTCAACACACCCTAAAACACAATACCAACAAAAATACCATATATCCTTTTGATATAACAAAACTAAATGATATCAATCGTCATCATAGACGTATTTAATATCGGTCTATTTATTGAAGATAAGGAGTTAAATTACTCATGAAGCGTACCATAACATTTATTGTTGTATCTTCTCTATTGATACTTTTGTTTGCTGTATTAATATCATTTGGATATACTAAAGTGAACGATTTGAATCCGTACAATGAACTTTATCAGTCAAAACCATAAAGACTTAGAATATCATGAAAAAAAGGAAATAGCAAAAGAAGTTATAAAAGTCTTTCAAAGTAAGACAAAACCTGTTACATCTGTAGAATATGATAAGGTATGATATTTAAAAATATTTAATAGAACTACAAATTGAACCTCCACAATTGGATATTTTAAAGCATTATCACACAATACTTGCCTTTTGTGGACGTTTTGCTGTTGTTTGGCAAATAATCCAAAGATGAAGATCTGCTCACTAATCAAATACAATACTCATTTGATTCATTGAAAAAAGATGTTTTTCTCGCAAAACTTGCAGAAGACTTTCATGATCTGATGGCTGAATATGGAAAAAAATTTCTAGATTCTCCAACTCCCATTAACCGAAAAGAACAAATTATGCGTCCAGAGAAAATAATAACATGTCATTTCCTTACCCGTTTTAAAAATACAGCTATTGTCTGCATAATGACAGCGTAATTATATCGTATAATGATAAAAAAAGGGATAAGAATCCTTATAAGATCTGGCTAATAAAAAATGGAAGCAACAAAAAGTTAAGCAGCCCACTCTATGTTTAGCGAACAAAATAAGTATTTGCAGCTTGCCTGTACAACAACTAAATTTTTGTATTTTGTTCCACATAAAAAATACTTCATATTCATATAAACATCGTATATTGAATGATAATAATTTAATATTGGATAAGATTATTAAACACAAATAATATTTTTATTCCTTTATTAAAAAGTGAAAAATATTGTTTTCAGACTTATTCATAAGCGTGATGAGCCAAGTGGATAAAAATATTTGATAACAAGCTAAATATATCTCTTATGATCCATCTCTAAGATAAAGATACAAGATTGAGGTTACGGAAATATCGTGACAGTATTAATCTGGATATAAAAATAACAGGGACTAAGAGATCTTTGTATTGTATCATTTACGAGACAATGTTGAAAGCAAGGGGAAATATTCTTTCTAAGATAAGTGAGTGAATGAGCCACCACAGTGATATGCATTTTTTAAAAAGTACAAAATGTCTTTGCCTCAAATTTAATAAGCACATTCTAAAAATACAGGTTCTACAGACTCATTCCAAATAGAATAGTAATAGGACAACAATTTTTCAGCATCTGTTTGCCCCATTGCAACAACCTCTTCTAAAGGATTAAGAAAATTTGTTTCATCAAAACCATTCGCATCATACTGTTTGCGATTTTTTAGGCCCTTGCGTGCAATAGCAAGGGCTTGACGTGCTAATTCTAACAGAATGGTTTGACGAAAAGGAGTTTTTAACCCCTCTTTTGGAACGCGTTGGCGCAACTCTAAAACTTCTTCAAAACACCAATCTTTTGTCAAAGCCTCCGCCTCATTAAGTGCTTCTCTATCATAAAGAAGCCCAACCCAAAAAGCTGACAACGCACAAATACGCTTCCAAGAACCACAATCCGCTCCTCTCATTTCTAAAAATCTTTTTAAGCGGACTTCAGGAAATAACGTTGATAGGTGATTAATCCAATCTCCCATATTTGGAATTGAATTTGCAACTTGTCCTTTTAATGCTCCATTCATAAACTGACGAAACGTTATATGTGTACAATCATAATAACGACCATCACGAACAACAAAATACATTGGAACATCAAGGGCCCATTCAACATAATCAGCAAAACCAAAACGCTCAGAAAATATAAAAGGGAGAACGCCTGTCCTCTGATTATCCGTATTACGCCAAATTTCAGAACGCCAAGATAAAAAGCCATTTGGACGTCCTTCTGTAAAAGGTGAACTTGCAAATAATGCGGTCGCAATGGACTGTAACTTCATAGATACTTGCATTTTTTGCCGCATATCACTTTCAGATGAAAAATCAAGGTTAACCTGAACTGTTGATGTGCGATACATCATATTAAGACCATTATACCCCACTTTCGGCATATAATCAGTCATTATCTGATAACGTGACTTAGGCATTTTAGGCGTTTCAGCCAAAGTCCACTTTGGACTAGCTCCAAGACCTAAAAAACCTATACCTAATGGTTCTGCAATTTTTTTGAGAAGAGTTAAATGCTCCATCAACTCGTAATATGTATGGCTTACTGATTTTAATGGTGCACCAGATAATTCAAATTGTCCCCCAGGTTCCAAAGAAATGGCTCCCTGATCAACTGATCCTACGAGCCCAATAATATTCTCTTCATCTAAAATAGGTTTCCATCCTAAGGCGCTTTGCATCCTCTCTAAAAGCGCTCGGATTCCCCTCTCTCCTTCATAAGGAACAGGAAGAAAACCATCTCTATAAAACGGAAATTTTTCATGTTCTGTACCAATACGCCAATCACCTTCTGGTTTATACCCCCCTTGGAAATAGCTAACCAAGGAATCTAAGTTATAAATTTCACTTTCATCGGTTATATCAAGCGCCATAACTTATCATATCCTATCATCGGTATCATCGTCTTAAATGAATTGTTTAGAATGATTTTACAGACTTCTCAATCCATTGCCCAATCCCCCACGGTAGCATTAAGAAGAGCCAAAGCAGCAACAGCGGCAGTGTCAGCGCGTAAAATACGCGGACCTAATGATATTGAAACCACAAAAGGATGTTTTTTTAAAAAGCTCCGCTCTTCTTCACTAAACCCACCTTCTGGTCCAATGAGAACACCAGGTGTTGTAACGTCACGCTTTTTAAAAGAAGGTAATGGATTATGCGATTTATGCTCTTCATCACAAAAGAATAAAGGCTGTGTCTCATCCCACTGTGCTAAAAGTTCTGCTAATGATAGAGCAGATACGCATTCAGGAAGAGATAAAATTCCACACTGTTCAGAAGCTTCAATAACATTGGCTTCCATACGCGCCATATTGATACGCGTAACCTGCGTATGATGCGTTATAACAGGCTGCAAAATCGATACCCCCATTTCAACAGCTTTCTGCACCATATAATCCAACCGCGCGTTTTTGAGTGGAGCAAAGCAATAAATAAGATTGGAATGCGTCGTTTGTAATCTTTCTTGATGGATAAGCTGAACCACAACAAATTTTTTCTTAACAATGATAAGTTTAGCAAGCCACTCACCATCCTGTCCATTAAAAAGTAAAATTTCTGCTCCTTCTTTCATACGCAAAACATGCACAAGATAAAAAGCTTGTGCCCCCTCTATCTTTATTTCTTCATTCAAAGCCAATGTCTGTCGAATGAATAATCTTTTAAGTTTATAATTTATGCGCATAAAAATTTTGCCAATGCTCACTATCGTCATCGAGAAAATGAAGAAAAATATATAGCAAAAAGAAAAAAATATATCTATAGAACTATAATATATTAAAGAATTATAGAGTTTTTTTAGCTTTATGAGATAATAATAGGAACTTATAGATCCTTAAGTGATTCTGCTTTCATAAAAGTTTAAATAATGCACCATTCATCTTTGCATTCAGTCATTGATGCATCCGTGGAGGAAAAATATGTCTGCTAAAAAAGCTACAATTATTACGATTACAACCCTCTTAGCCTTTATTTTGATTACAGTGGGAATTGGTTCTGTTGGAGCAGATGGAAAGCATACAATTACCAAAGATGGCTATGGTATTTCTTCTGAGATTCAATAAGCACTGACCGACATCCCTTAAAAATTTAGTGTAACAAAATATTGCTAGCAACCTTCTAAGACTTGCATCAATATTATGAATCTCTTGTATTTAAAAGATTTTATAAGAAGCGCTGTTCTTCCTCTCTTCACTCGTTTATCGACATACCAACCACGCTTATAACGTAGAGGACGATTTTTATGACTCTATCACGAATAGATTTAAAATGAGAGAATCTTACGATAGTGGAATTTCTTATTTAAGTTTAAAAACAACTTTAAATTGTAAACGGATGAGTTATAATTATAAAATAAAATGTTGTATAGACGAAAAACAATACTCAATCTGTATCAGTGGCTTTTGTAATTAAAAAATTACCATGATCTTGTCCTTTAGAGCTCAGAGAAAATGTAAAAGGCCATGCAAGGCTGTTAGCAAGGCATTGAACATCTTTACATAAAGTGTCTGATCTATAATTTTTTCGTAATTGTGCCTGTAGTATCAATTCATTCTGCTTCCCTTGAGAAATAGCAGTTGCAATAGCTCCCTGAATGGATAAACTCAAGTCTGCTGTATGCATCAATGACTCTGTCACTTTCATCACACCTTCTGAAAAGCTTGTCTGGATATCCCAGTGATCAAAAGTTGTGGAAAGAGAATCATCATTTGTTAAAAGAAATTGTTGTTTGTTTGAAAGTCTTGTTTGTAATTCATTCAAATCATACCCTAATAGCCAACCAGAAGACATCTTTAATGTTAATTCACTCTGCATTTTTGTAAAAACTTCCATCCAAGAATCAGCCAGTGTCTGTATCGTTGCAGTAAAATTCGTTTTGCTTTGTATAAATGGAATAAATCCTAAAGCTTCTAGAGCTTCCTGCATATCAATAGAAGCACCTGAAATATTTCCTCCAATACGCACTTTCTGTCCAACTGGCGTAACTTCAATATTACTTTGAATGGATCCACCCCAAATATTCGCATGCCCAAGATCAAAAATACCATGCCCATTTTTTATTTGTATTGCAGCAGCTAAATTTGTGAGTGAAATATTCCCTATTTTAGTTTGTGGTGCAGAAAGTCGTACATCCACCCCAATACAATCAAAATTTGTCATATCAAAAAATGAATTTTTCTTTTTGCTTGAAAAAAACATTGAGCCCAAAATGCTAGAATCTAAGTTATCAAATGCTAAAGAGCCCATAATATTTGGTACAGAATCTTGGAAATCAAGTTCTAAAGCCCCACGCGCACTAGTTTGCCCCATCGTAAAGGTAACATTATTCATTTGGATATGCATTGGTTGCGCTAAAAAATGAGATTCCCATACAATGGGTATTTTTAATTTATGTCCCCAAAACTGATTCCCACCAATCCAAGACAATGTCTGATTCCATCCCGGAGAACGCATCGATACCTTTCCATCAAAAATATAATATTCAGATAACCGAGCCTGTCCTGTAAACGTTATTCCCCCACGCACAGAATTGAGACTTGCCTTAATCTGGCTTTTTCCTCCTGCAAGAAGCAGCAATGCTTGAGAAGCATCAATTGATAACTTTGTAAATTCTCCGCGCCAACGAGCATCTGCACGCAAGCGTACTTCCTCAGTCGATTCAGCCCAATCTAAAGTCGCATTTAATCCTGTTATTTTTTCTGCTACTCCCGAAAAACTATCGTGATACACAAGAACTCCATTTTCAATAACAATCCTCCCAAAAGGTTGTTTCAAAAGATGCTCTAGCTTTGGATGTTCAGGATTATTTTTTAATATTTCACGCGCATTGCGTATTGCCAATCCTAATGCACCTTGTGAGCGAGAAAATCTATCAAAAAAATCTGCTATTGTTTTAACGGGCTTTTCCATAACAAATTGAGGACGCATAATCCGCGTCTCTGAAAAAGAAATATGTCCCCAAAGAAGATCGACGACAGAAAGATCAACTTCTATTGATTCAGCTTCCAATAATGGCGTAACATCATCTATTTTTGATGTTAAAGTAACGCCGGAAAGAAATGCTTTAGGATAAGGGAAAAGATGTAACCGCGGTGGATCACGCAGTTGTACATTATAACCCGTCCATGCACTCAAATCCTGTGCTAAATGAATACGAATCGCATCTGTAGAGACAAGATAAGGTAAAACGAGAATCCCCACTCCAAATAAAAAGATAATTGTAATAAAAATTCCGCTCAAAAATTTTATTATTCTGATGTGCACAACATCCCTCTGCAGTTATCCCCCTATAACAGATTAAATACAAAATTAAATGATCGTTAAAAGATTTTTTATATCCTTATAATTCGCCTTATATATTTTATATCTTCATTATTTTTATTCTTTATCCAAAGTTTATTCAAACAGCAATGTTGCTGCTTCTTTATAAAGCAATTATTTAAAAGTCTCCTAAAACTATAAATCCACAACCTTATCAAACCATTCTTACCGTTATTGCTATAAAACTCTATCGTATCATTAGAAAATGCTTTACAAAAAAACAAACAGCCTGACCGAAAGGATCTCTGAATGAATAATATTATCGACGGGAAAAAACTTGCTGAAGAGATTATCGTAAAAGTTAAGGCCGAAACAACAAAGCTCCGCCGTCACTATAATATACAACCTAGTATCGCCGTTATTATTGTTGGAGATGATCCCGCAAGTCAAGTATATGTCGCCTCAAAAAATAAAAAAGCCGAAGAATGTGGGTTTCTTTCAATCAAACATGTCGTTTCCAAGGAAACCGAAGAAAAAGAACTACTTCAACTTATTGCAACATTAAACTCTGATCCAAAAATTCATGGTATTTTGGTACAGCTGCCTCTCCCTGCTCATATGAATACAAACCGCGTAACACAAGCCATTGCTTTTCAAAAAGATGTTGATGGTTTTCATTATATTAATGTAGGAAAACTCGCGGCAAATGCACTTGAAGATGCTATTATTCCCTGCACACCAGCTGGTGCCATGATGATGATTGAACAACAATGTGGGCAAGATTTATCTGGACTTGATGCTGTCGTTGTTGGACGCTCTAATATTGTTGGAAAACCTATGGCTGCTCTTTTAACAGCAGCCAATGCCACTGTGACAATTGCCCATAGTCGCACCCGAGATCTTGATGATGTGTGTCGAAGCGCTGATATTCTAGTAGCAGCTGTAGGCCGCCCACAAATGATTAAAAAAGACTGGGTGAAAAATGGTGCAATTGTTATTGATGTCGGTATTAACCGCGTTGCTGCACCAGAAAAAGGTATAGGGAAAACACGTCTTGTTGGTGATGTCGATTTTGAAAACGTAAAAGAAAAAGCTGCTGCGATCACCCCTGTTCCAGGAGGCGTTGGACCAATGACAATTGCCATGCTTATGGTTAATACACTCAAAGCTGCTGCGCGATCACACAATCTTCCTATACCAAAATTCTAAGAATTGTAACAATTCATTTTGCATGGTTTCATTGCATATGATTTACCATTTTTACATTCGTCATGTCATAAAAACAGATGCCCCTTGATCTGCACGATTAACGGATTGACGAAACACATGAAAAAGTTCGCGTCCAACACCATGTTCATTTTTTGAAAGATCAGGAGGCGTGGTTGTTCGCGCGTTAAATTTTGCTAAATCTTCCAAAAGAGTTAATTTACCCCCATGAACATCAAGGAAAACAATGTCACCATCCTGCAAACGTGCAATGGGGCCATTATCCACTGCTTCTGGTGTCACATGGAGAGCAGCAGGAATTTTTCCTGATGCCCCTGACATACGACCATCGGTTATCAATGCTACCTTTTGACCGCGATCTTGTAAAACGCCTAAAATGGTCGTTAATTTATGAAGCTCTGGCATACCATTGGCTTTTGGTCCTTGATAGCGAATAACAGCGATAAAATCTTTATCATGCAACGCTCCAGATTTAAAAGATTTTTGTAGTTCTTCTTGATCATTAAAAACAAAGACTGGTGCTTTAATCTGCCAATACTCTGGTTTAACAGAGGAAACTTTTATAATAGCTGTTCCCAAATCTCCCGATAAAACGCGAATACCCCCTTCAGGCTGAAATGGCTTTCTCCACCCCGCTAACACCTTATAATCACCACTTTCCTTGAGAGCCGCTTCACGTACCACATGACCATCAGCAGAAAGCTTTGCTTCAATTGCATAAGCATTGAGATCTTTACCAAAAACAGTAGAAACATCTTCATGTACCAAACCTGCCTCAATAAGCTCGCGAATAATAAATCCCATCCCCCCCGCAGCATAAAAATGATTGATATCTGCTAAACCGTTAGGATAAATGCGCGCTAAAAGAGGCACAACGGATGAAATTTCTGCAATATCATGCCATGTCAATTTAATACCGCAAACAGCAGCTATAGCAATCAAATGAATCGTATGATTGGTAGAACCTCCTGTTGCATTTAATCCTACAATAGCATTCACAAAAGAACGCTCATCAATGATCATACCAAGTGGACTATAATGATCACCAAGATCTGTCATTTCAAGTACACGTTTCGTGGCTTCTTTTGTTAAAGCATCACGCAACGGTGTATTCGCATTAATAAAAGAAGCTCCCGGCATATGAAGCCCCATCATCTCCAGTATCACCTGATTAGAGTTAGCTGTTCCATAAAATGTACATGTTCCTGGTCCATGATAAGAACGTGCTTCTGATGCTAGAAGTGTTTGACGATCTATTTTATTTTCTGCGTAAAGTTGACGTATCTTCGCTTTTTCATCATTACCTTGACCACTTGTCATAGGACCAGCAGCTATAAAAATTCCTGGTAAATGACCAAATGTTAGGGCACCAATCAATAAACCTGGCACAATTTTATCACACACCCCAAGATACAATGCTGCATCAAAGACATCGTGTGATAAGCTTATAGCTGTTGCCATTGCAATTACTTCACGCGAAAAAAGGGAAAGCTCCATCCCCGCATTTCCCTGCGTAACACCATCGCACATCGCGGGAACACCACCTGCAACCTGTGCAACACCACCAACCATACGGGCCGACTCTTTAATTAAGTGAGGAAATTTTTCAAAAGGTTGATGTGCTGAAAGTATATCATTATATGCCGTGATAATGCCAATATTCCCAACGATATTTCCCTTCAAACGCTCTTTATCTATTGCACCACAAGCAGCAAAGCCATGAGCCTGATTGGCGCATCCTAAAAAACTCCGTTTGGGGCGATGAACTTGTGCTTTCGCAATACGATCTAAGTAAATTTCTCGTGTTGATCGAGAACGTTCATAAATCCTTCGTGTAACTGTAGCAATTGTCTTGGAAAGTGCCATATTTCTCTCCCCCTTTCATTGTTTCTTCCCCTCATTAATTGAGAGAGATTACGTTTTATTCACCTTGTGTCGCATATTTTGATTCACTTATTTCATTTTCTGCAGGCGACCAATAAACCTGAACGAGATGAGGGGAATTACGCAAAATTGCCCGAATAGGCATTTCTGTTTCAGCCCCATCTTGACAAGCTTCCTCAAAACAATCGCGTTTCTGAAGACCCTCGAAATGGAGAATAATGCAACGAGATTGCATAATAACTGGCAAAGTTAGTGAGAGTCTTGGCTCAACAGCACTCTTAGCATGAAGGGGTAAAACAAGTGCTTGTGTTCGTAAATCAAGCGCTTGCTTTAAACGATCAGCATCAGGAAAAAAAGAAGCCGTATGTCCATCCTCCCCCATTCCTAAAACAACAACATCAAAGGGTTTAGGCAAAGTATTAACACGACTCGCCGCTGAAAAAGCAGCAAGTTCAGCAGTAATTGCTTTATGATAAAGCCCTACAAAACGTGCTTTTTCTGCAAAATTTTGTAACAAATGACACCGTACCATATGTTCATTTGAACGTTCATCGTGTGTAGGAACAAAACGTTCATCGACCAAAGTGATAATGATCTTTTGCCAATCAATATCCGCTTTTGACAAATAATGAAAAAACAATTCTGGTGTTTTACCACCAGACACCGCTAAAACTGCTCTCTTGCGCTCAAGAACAGATACACTAAGCTCTGCGGCTACTCGATCTGCTAATGCCAAAGCTAAAGTCTGAGGGGTTTCAAAGTCTAAACGATCAATATTCATTCTATACATACTTATTGCTCTAAACTAAATTGTTCCATATACGTCCATCACGTTCTATGAGGCTCATCGAAGCAGACGGCCCCCACGAACCAGCGTTATAACTGTGAACAGGCTGTTTTATTGTTTCCCATCCCTCAATGATTGGATCAATCCAACGCCAAGCAGCCTCAACTTCATCACGACGCATAAACAGTGTTTGATCTCCACGAATAACATCCATTAATAAACGTTCATAAGCATCAGGATTACGTTCAGAAAATGCGGAAGCAAAACTCATGTCTAATGGAATGTGACGAAACCGCATACCGCCATAACTTGGATCCTTAATCATCAACCATTGTTTTACACCTTCATCAGGTTGGAGACGAATTACAAGCCGATTAGAAAAAATTTCATCTAAATCCACATTAAAAATATTATGAGGAATAGGTTTAAAAACGACAACAATTTCAGACATTCGCGTGAACATACGCTTACCTGTTCGTAAATAAAAAGGCGTATTGGCCCAGCGCCAGTTATCAATCTTAACCTTAAGCGCAACAAATGTTTCGCTCTCACTCGCTCTTCCCAGATCATCAAAATAAGACTCTACAGATATACCATTTGATAGACCAGAAAGATACTGCCCACGTACAGTATGCTGCCCTACATTATGGACATCAAGCGGTGTCAAAGAATGTAAAACTTTAAGTTTTTCATCGCGCACAGCATTAGCACTGTTGGTAAATGGTATTTCCATCGCAACCAAACAAAGTAACTGTAGCATATGGTTTTGAACCATATCGCGTAGAGCACCAGTGCTTTCATAGTATTCTGTACGCCCCTCTAACCCTAAAGATTCAGCAACGGTTATTTGAACATGATCAATATAATTGGAGTTCCATAGCGGTTCATAAAGTGTATTAACAAACCGCAATGCCATTAAATTTTGAACAGTTTCCTTCCCAAGATAATGATCAATGCGAAAGATCTGCTCTTCATTAAAGGCGCTTGCAAATACATCATTAAGTGAAATAGCTGTTTTTACATCGCAACCAATTGGTTTTTCAATGATAATCCGTGTTTGTGCTGTCACCAAATTATTTTTTCCCAACTTCATCGCAATATCAGTAAAAAGTGACGAACCAACAGCCAAATAAAAAGCTCGAATATCTGCTGAATCTTGTGATAGAAGGAGGGCTAAATCCTTCCACCCTCGATTTGAGGTAACATCAACAGAAACATAGCTTAAACGTGCAAGAAAACGATTGAGTTCTGTTGAATTGAGATCTTTTGGATGGATATGTTTTTCTAAAGAAATGCGGACAAAATTTTGATATTCTTCACGACTTAGGGAAGTGCGCGAAACCCCAATAATACGTGTTGGCTCATTGAATTGCCCAGCACACTGACAATGATACAAAGCCGGCAAAAGCTTGCGCGACGCCAGATCACCATTGCCACCAAAAACAATACAATCAAAGGAAGAAACTGGAATAATTTTACGCACCATGAACTTGTTTATTTTCCATTCGATTATGAAATCCCATATCACTTATAAAAGCTTTCATCATTAAAGCAGACAGATACTAAATAAGCCATTAATTTTCTTCATTTCAAGCAATGTTTCCATTAAAGGCGATCCATTAAAGAAAACCAACGCATTGCTAAAAATATAAGCGGATAACGCAAAACGCGTCCCCCCGGAAAAGATGAAATCTTTAAGTCTTGGAAATAGGAAAAACGTTCATATTTTCCAGTTAACCATTCTGCGTATAATTTTCCCACGAAAGGAGCCAACATAACGCCATGCCCTGAATAACCACCACAATAAGTTATCCTTGAGAAAAGTTGGCGAACATAGGGCATGCGCTCAACTGTGATGGCTACCGTTGCTCCCCACCGATGGCTTAAATTGATAGAATGTAATTGAGGATAAATTTCAACAATTTGCCGTTTTATACGTTCATCTAAATTTAGAGGATGCTTATTATCATAACTTTCTACACCACCAAATAAGAGACGATTATCAATGCTTTTGCGAAAATAGCGAACCATAAAACGGGAATCATCAACCGATTCCCCCCCTATAAGAATTGAACTATGCTTTGGTAATGGATCCGTTGCTCCAATATAAGAGCGAATAGAAACAATATTTTTTTCAATAAAACGCTCCAGACCAAGTTTATACCCATTTGTTGCAAGTAAAACATGCTCTGCTGTTACACTGCCTTTTTCTGTTATTACTTTCCAATGGTCTCCCTTGCGCCTTACGGTCGTTACTTGTGACTTCTCATAAAGCTTAGCACCAGCATCTTGGGCTTTTTTTGCCAATCCAACAACCAATTTTAAGGGATTTATATGGCCGGTATCCGCATCATAAATACCACCACAATAAAAAAGCGATCCAAGTCGCTCAGATGTTTCAGCCTTATCCATAAAAGTAAGCGCGTGATAGCCATAACGCTGCATCGCCTCAATATGCCGTTGATAAGAGAGAAGATCACGCCTTTTATGGGTCACAGAAAGTTGTCCTACTATCAAATCACACTGACAATCAGGCATCGCGCATAACGATAAAATATCTTTTTTAGCTTCTTCTGCTAAATCAAACAGAACCTTACTGCGCTCAAAACCATATTTTTTCTCTAATGTTTCTACCCACTGCCGTTGCCCCGTTCCTAATTGACCACCATTGCGCCCTGAAGCGCCATCACCAAAACGTGATGCTTCAAACAAAACAACATCCACTCCAGCTTTGGCTAAATGATAAGCAGCTGAAAGTCCCGTAAATCCACCTCCGATAATGACCACATCACACTGTCTGTATTCATCAAAACGTGGATAAGAGGGGCGCTCTTTTAAAGTATCTTCATACCAAGAAATTCCTGGAGAAATTGGATTATCATCAATCGTTGTCATAAAATTTAAACATTCAGCAGGAGATATTCACGCTCCCACGGACTAATTACTTCCATAAAAGTTTCAAACTCTTGTCGTTTGATTGCAGCATAAGTACTGACAAACACATCCCCTAAAATAGCATGTATTGCTGTATCTTGTTCAAACAAATTAACTGCCTCAATGAGTCCACGCGGTAACTCAATATTATCAGCATTCACATTATTTGTCGTTGGCTCATCTGGCTCAATTTTTTGCTGTAAACCAATGAGACCACACGCTAAAGAAGCTGCAAGAGCTAAATAAGGATTCGCATCTGATGAAGGAAGCCTATTCTCGACACGACGCGCTTGAGGAGCAGAACGAGGAACACGAAAAGCTGTCGTCCGATTATCATATCCCCACCGCAAATTAACAGGAGCCGAATTATCAGGTACAAGACGTCGATAAGAATTCACGTAAGGCGCAAGCATCACAAGAACCCCTGGCATATGTTTTTGCAATCCACCAATAAAATGCCGAAAACAGACACTTTCTTCACCATTCTCCTGTGTAAAAATGTTCATACCCGTTTTCTTATCAACGACCGATTGGTGAATATGCATCGCAGAACCTGGCTGCCCCTGAATGGGTTTTGCCATAAATGTCGCATACATATTATGTTTCAGTGCTGCTTCACGAATTGTTCGTTTAAACATAAAAACTTGATCCGCTAATTCAATAGGATCACCATGACGTAAATTGATTTCAAACTGACCTGCTCCTTCTTCATGAATGAGTGTATCAATTTCCAATCCTTGTGCCTCTGAAAAATGATAAATATCATCAATCAAATCATCAAATTCATTCACACCAGCAATTGAATAGCCTTGCCCTCCACCAATTGAACGCCCAGAACGACCAACCGGTGAAACTAAAGGGTAATCAGGATCGGGATTTTTTTGTACCAAATAAAACTCAATTTCTGGTGAAACAACTGGTTTTAAACCCATTTTTGTGTAAAAATGAACCACCGTTCGTAAAACATTGCGTGGTGTATAATCCACAACCTGACCATTTTGATACACAAGATCACAAATCACCTGTGCCGTAGGAGCATCTTCCCATGGCACAATGCTTAACGTAGAAAGATCAGGCTCAAGGCGTAAATCACCATCTGCTTTAGGATATTCAAAACCATGACCATCTTCAGGATAATCCCCTGAAATTGTTGCCATAAAAACTGCTGAAGGCAATGCCAATGATGTTTCCGATGTAAATTTTTTAGAAAGCATCATCTTACCCCGTGGAACTCCTGCTTGATCAGGCGTAATACATTCAATATCCTCTACCTTACGAAAAGAAAGCCATTGTGAAACCTGTTCCCAATTATTCACACCACGTAAACTTTTGAGAAAACGAGAGACAGGTTTAAAATTCTTACTTTTCGTTTGTTTAACATTTTTTACAGCCATAACATACCAACTTTAAAAACAATTAAGTCCTATTTTTATTGTATCAGCCCATGCATAAACGACACAAAAAAAATTTATCAACTGATATTTTTGAAGAATACTATAAGATTCATCAAGGTAAAAGAATTTTACGCTCAACAAGCTATCCTATCACCATAGTGAAAATTGGTACTGCACGCGATACATCGGTCGAACCTTCTCCTTATATAAAACAGTGCGAAATACCATAGGGAACATAACCTAATTCCGATTCAAATAATCATATACAAGCAAACATTGGCGAGAATAATAAAGGCGAGATATTTAATTTCCTTTTGGTTGTAGCAATGCTTAATTAAAAGAAAAGAAACTTTTTTAATATGAAGCAAGTTTTGTAACTCTATTGTTATCCACATAGAAGTAAACACCCTAGGATGGTGAGTAGCCTTTACAGCTAGTGCTTACAAACACTCACCCCGCCATAATATGCGTAAATGTATTTTCAGGATAAGTCATACGCTCAACATTTCCGACATAAAACTTAACCATCGCCTGCATAACAGAGCTATCAACCTTGTTCTGAGCGGATGGTACGACTCTGCACTTATATCAATTCCCACCGCTTGACATTGCACTTCGCACACAATATTTAGAGCTGAGAATCCAGTAGAGCATACCAAATCCAATAGATAGGATTTTTTGCTAATTGCGCCATACGTGATTCAACATTTGATAATCTCCAGCCCACTAAGAGGTGTGTTATTTATATCTAAAAAGCCCAAAAATCAGGATATGAAAACACAATAATATCAATTTTCTTTGAACTAACGTCCTTCATCATCGATCTACCACCATCGTAAAATCTTTTTTGTATCAGTTGCTTTCACATACTTTGACTTATGATCTCGTGATACTGTGCAGACCGAGCACACGCCCCCCATGCAAATGCACCCCATTAAGCCTAATCCTATTGGATTCTAGCAAAGACAATGCAGCACGTAACTTCGTCGCAGTCATACCAAAACGCGATCTATCCCCGTTTGCCAGTACATGACACAATCTCAATGAGATTTTAGGTAATATGTCAAAATGGCGAGCAAGAGCGATGATGTCATGTCATTCAATAATATTATCACACTGGACATTTATATGTTTTCTAATAGATAATTCTATCTCTTCTCGAAGTTTTACAGGGATATTAAAAAATATATCTCTACCTTTAAAACCATCTTTTTGCGCTAATGACATTTCATAACCAGACGCAAATTGCAAGTCCCAGCAACATAACAATGATGCCCCGCATGTCCATTAAAATACCCTGCTTTTTCTCGCCCTAGGCATTCATAGCCCGACCACGTAAAACAGGATACCAATTACAATATCAGACCATAAGGCAGCAAGAGAAAGTTTTTTTATATTTTTATCTTTCCATTGCCTCTTAAACAAGCTAGCCTGTTCATATAATAAGTTATATGTATAATACATATAACTTCTACAAAAGGAGGATTCATTATGTTCCGTGAAAATCTTTGGTAATACACTCGGGTGATTGGGTCACCAGTCGCCTGTCAATAATATAGTGCGAGTTAAGAAATTGGGGGAGGTAAGCTATGCAACTCGTGGATCATCCTTTTGTGAAGTTCGATCAACTCAAGCCGATTTACAACTTCACATATCCGTTATTTCGCACTATTTCAAATGAATTTTACGATTACCTAGACTTTAATAAACTAGCGCACAGTAAGCAGATTCCACAAGCGCGTACCATTTCTCTTTATTTGCATATTCCCTTTTGCGAAACCATCTGTTCCTTCTGTCCCTTTCAGAAAGGGGCCTACAAGCACGTTAAACAAATCGAATCTTATATTTCAGCGCTTACCACAGAGATCAGAAACAAAGGAAATTTCATTCGCTCGCTTAGAGGGCCCATCCGCAGCATCTATATAGGGGGTGGCACACCGTCGCTTTTGTCCGCAGATAATATCCGACACATCGGAAAAGTATTGCATGCCGAATTTGAGCTCTCTTCCTTAGCCGAATTTACACTGGAAAGCGAACCGAAGAGCGTCACACGTGATAAACTTTATGCTGCCCGTGAGATCGGCGTTAACCGGATCAGCTTCGGTATACAGAGTTTCATTGAGCGTTTCCGATCATTGTTTAACCTCACCTCAACACGTGAACAAATCAACAATACCGTGGCTTGGTCACAAGAGATAATTGGACATGTCGGTTTCGACCTACTATATGGCATACACAGCCAGCAAGCCGAAGAACTATTATACGATTTGAAGCAAGCCAGCGAGCTTCACCCTGAAACCATCAATCTCTATGCAATTAACAATCTGGCTATCACGTCGCAACTGCATAAGTCTTACGCACAAAAAGGGCTTAAACCGTCCAGCCTACAGCATCGACAGATGCTTCGCTTATTTAGCGACATCGTTATGCGCAGCTGCGGCTATACGCCGTGTAATGGGCATTCCTATATCAAAATTGCCAACAAAACTCGTCTAACGCTCGCTAAAACGAGTTCAGCTAATTATTTCCGCTATCACAAATATTTGCATGGTTATCATGACGATTATGTCGTTGGCTTTGGGGCGTCAGCACTGTCGATTCCCAGCTCACTCGTCACACGAGCCAATCCCTATCGAAGCGGATACATTACCGACATACAACTTAAAGGCAAATCCAAAGTATACTACAATTGGGTATCAGCGGAGCAACAAGCCTCCAAAGCGTTGTGTATGCGGCTACCTTATAACGGCCATGCCGAAAAAGAAAGAATTGACTGGACCGCACTTCCCTCTTTCGTATACAATAACCTACAACAGCTCATAGATGCAGGTCTCATCGCAGAAAGTGATAACAATCTCCAGCTGACTCAGCGTGGTTGGCAATGGTATTCCAACCTTATGTATTTTCTTCTATCTCAGGAAGACAGGAATATCTTGGACGGCTATGTCTCAAACATGCTGAATACAACCGCCGTACTTGATGGAACAGTGGAAACCTGTGTGGCATCTTAAGGAGAACAGAATGTTCACGCTTTTTTCCAACAAGAACATACGCTATTTTTGCCTAACCGTTAGTCTGCTCGCCTTACTCAGCGGTGCTTTGCGCACTGCCATCCCGCTATTAGCAAGACAATCTGGATATGGCGTAGTCGGAGTAAGTTGGGCGCAAGGTCTCTTCTCATTAGCGTGGCCAATTTTCGGCATCCTTGCAGGCGTTTTACTTGATCGCTGCGACAAAATAAAACTTGCCACCTCAGCTCTCTTCATCTTCATGCTACTGCATATTGTCCTGTTCATACTACTTATGATACAGATTACTCCAGCCGAACAAATTTTCTTCTATGCAACCATTGCTGGATTCATCGTCGTTTCTGCCGAAGCTTATATAATGACGATTCCACCACTTATCATGGAGGGAGAGCGATTGATGACCTTCTACTCTATTGTCTTGTTTTTAGATTTCGGGGTCTCCTATTTTCTTGCCCCTGTCATAACAAGCAGCATTTTAGCGCATAGCACACTGCTATTTCTCGGCCTGTTAATCGTGCTTTTTATCGCATTGATTTTTACCGCTCGCCATGCTGTTCCGACATCGCCAACACCTGATAAAGAAAACATCACTTTCCGTTATATCATTGCCGGCTTTCATTTCATTTTTTCAAATCGGCATCTTACCTCCCTTACATTACTCACATTCTTTCTATCGGTGGTATTTGGAGCATTCCTAACCTCATTCATCTTCTTCGTTACCGACAGTCGGTATCTGGGCCTACATAGCAGCCAATATGGTGTGATGTTTGCGGCCTACGCACTTGGAACAATGGCAGGTGCCCTATTTGCGCCGCGTATACGCTATGCACCGGTGCGCCTAGCTGTTCTCACTGACGGTTTAGGAACGGTTGTCTTGCTGCTGATTCCAGCCTTTTCAAAAAGTGCTGTCGTCGTATGGGGCGTCACCTTTATCGCTGGCGTTGGAGCAAGCTTATGGTTTATTGGTGTTACCGCCTTCAGGCAGCGCCTCACACCAAAGCAACTTCTCGGGCGAGCTAATTCTGCTTTTCGGGTGATAGGCTATGCTGGAACGCCGGTCGGAAGCTTTTTGGTCGGCATCCTTGGTTCTTTTATATCATTGCAGTTTGCTGCCACCTTTATCGCTGGACTACTATTGGTGGCTATCGCGATAACGCTTCCTTTTCTTTGGCAGGCTGATCATATAGACATACCCAACCCTGCCACGAGGTAACAGCTGCTTTTAAAAAAAGACACGGTCAAAAAAGGCACACATACCCTATTACGCAATCGATTGATTTATTCTTTGGACGAGAAAATTATCACCATAATGGCTGATAGAGCCAGCGGCACTATAGAAGCAGCCAAACAAACGCTAAAGACAAAACAGCCCCTTTACGTTGCATTGGGCGATGATCCAACGCCTATATGAAGGATGCAGAGAGCTTATAGCGTACGAAGTGCAATTCTTAACTAAAAACTCCGCCCTAGCAATGCCTACTTATACTCCAGTTAATCCGTCACCCGCTGGACATCAAATGCCTCACCCCTTTACTGCTCCTCAAAATACATTTTGCTTCACTTACGCGCCGTATTCTTCCTTTGTAATTAAAAGAGCAGCCCTCCTTTCCTAGTTTAGGATCTCTGCCTACACAACGCAGCAACAGATACGACCATATATGCAATCACGCCTTAGGACCTGCATAGTAGAAAGCTTAGTTCGAGAGATTCATAAAGCCTATATCCCAATAAATTTGCCGCCCAATCCATCTTTTAAAAGGGCGGTTTTATATAAACCGTTAGAGCAAGCTATGAAATCCTTAGGTGTATTAGAAATAATTGGCGGTTTTTACCTCAGACCAATGTTGATTAACTTTTACTCGTACATATACGCAAGCGGTGCTACTCTTTTCTCAGATAAAAAGGATATAATCGTTACCATCTGACCTATTATTGTTTGAAAATAAAAAAAAAGTATCAGTACGACTGATGATATTGAAGAGCTATCTCATTATGTGGCTGTACTTAATTACGGCATTGGGAAGCTAGACACGCAATCACCCGTTTCTGCGCGCCTTCTGCATGATATTCATAAGATTTTATTACGCGATAAACGCGGTACATCCAAAAGCCTTGGCGAATTTCGCAAAGCACAAAATTAGCTTGTCGGTACGCAACTAAAGACAGCCTCATTCGTACCGCCCACTCCTACCACAGCCCCCCTACTCTCTCTACTACCATCCCCCGCTTAGTAGAATCGCGCCAGCTCATCACCGGTGCCTCGTTAAACACCACACCAGTCTCAAGGGCGGTAAAATGCGCCTTGCCGCATTTAATCTTCAGCATTTCTTTAAGTCGCAAATCAAACTCGCTATTCGTTCCTTTTGTTTCCAGCACAAAGTAAAGCTTTTGTTCGCCATCCCGCTCTAAAAAAAACGTCCAATCAGGCGTGTAAGAACCAATGGGAGTAGCTATTTTAAAACTTCTTGGCAGTTTAAAAAACAATCTTACATCAGAGTCATTATCGAGATTTTGCGCAAACTCTTTCTCAATACGGCTCTCACAAATCACATGATCATAAAGACTTTTCTCATTGACCACCGCCGGCCATATGATAGCCTTTTCCGACCTAATTTTACAGATGTGGGATCAATCTTATTGTGATGCGCACATCCAGAGATTATTTTATCCTCTGCATTAGAACCAAAAACATAAACAATACGCAAGCGGCTTCGGTAAGAAGGACAACCGCTCAATCTCAACCTACACGAAAATGCATGTGCAGGCGAATGCCCCCCATAATATGCAATATTTCAAGCCCGTCCATAGTGGTACCCCTTTTAAAAATTGTGCCTATGGCTTATAATAATCTCCAAAATATACATTTAGCCCTTATCTGAAATAACTCAATTTTGGATTGATGAGAACGAAAACGCGCTGCGATAATCACGTTGTTCAGCCCTAATAACCGGCGCAAGGAAGCCAACCTGCACCACCAACGACTAAATAACGGTATTTCCTATCATTTTTGATCATATCCTCCACCCTTATTGTTTAAAAATATATATTTCATCAACAAGATGTGCGCAGCGAGCCCGTACATTTACGCTGCTAAGTCTCCATGTACGGTTTTCATTCTCAAACGCAAAACCATCTTTAGCTGAAGCAACTTGATATTGCAGTGCCTGTCCATAAAGCATATGCACAACTAGCCAAATATACACAGGGCAGTGCGCATTTTTGGTTGTATTGTCATGAGAGAGAAGACCAAAAGCTTTATCCAAAAAGCATCATAATCTAAATTATCAAGAGCATTCTTCAAAGTCTCTGAATAAGACCTGTAATAAACAGGATTTGCAAAAATAACACCGTCCAGCAGCTGCGATTGTTTTGACAAATGCATGCACTTCAGCACCGCTGATTGTATTGTAATAACTTATAAAAACAACAACTTTTTTAAATGCCTCCTCAACGGCGTATGAATATAAGCACGTTTTTTCTCGTCATTTTTTAAGGTATTAAACTCTTCCAATCTACCGAACTTACTCTTAAATTGAAGCCGAATGATTTTAATAAATCCATATTATTTTAAAATTCAATAAAGAATATTGAGGCTACAATCAAAGGCACTTCTTTTCAATATTAAGCAAGTTTTGTAACCTATATTGTTATCTCCATAGAAGTAAAACAGCCTCTATGGACGGTGAATAGCTATGCCTTCACAGCTAGTGCTTTACAAGCGCTTTTATAACACTCACTCTACCCCAAACATAGGATTGCATTTTATTAAATAACCCACGCGCATATAATTAAAGATAGAAACGATTAAGCTTGCACCAATCATGCCAAGCCAATAGCCAATAAAGTCATATTCAAAAAAATGCGCCATTAGCGCTCCCCCAAATAGGCCTAACCCCCAATAACTTATTGCTACAACAATTGTTGACCAAAACGTATCAAGCAAACCCACAAGTATGCCATTGAGCATAGCTCCTAAAGTGCCAAAAGCAAAAGACAATAAGATGAATGGAAGCAACTCCCAAGAGAAAACAATAACGCGTTCTGAAGAAATATTAAAGATAGTTGTAAGGATAAATTCATAAGAGAGATAAACAACCACTGATAAAAATAAGACATAAGCTACAGCAAAAACTGTGACACTTATACGCAACTGTTTTAGAGCCATATTATTCCTATCTGCTCTATACCACGCTGCTATTGTCGCAGCTGCGCTGGAAATTCCCAAAGCCACCACAGAAATAAGCATATCGAGACGCATCCCTATCGTATGTGCAGCCAAAGATTCGACCCCATAAGCCGTAATCATAAATGCAATGACCGAAGGAAAGCCTTCCGCAATAAGAATACGTATACCAATGGGTAGCCCTACTCGCAGCAATTTTATTATTCGTGAAATCTCTAACTTTGGTCTCAAATAATTAAAGCGAAAAGAATGAAAAGCAGAATTGCGGGACAAAATTATTGCCGCAGCGATAACAATTAAAATACGGATCAAACTGCTCGCAACTCCAGCACCAAAGACACCTAATCCGCTCGCAGAACCTATACCAAAAATAAGCGGCCAAGAGATAAAAAAATTCACGATGATAGCTGCAAGCATAACCCAGGTTAAAGGCTGTGGATTACCAATTGCTGACAGCAATCCCCGGCTATTCACATAAAGATAAAAAAACACCACTCCTATAGCAGCACCACTATTATATTCCTGCGCTATATTGGCAATTGTCCCATCTTGGCCGAGAAAACACAAAATATTCCTCGTGTTGAGTAAAATGATCGCACTCACCGTTCCAATCAAAAGGGAAAGCCCTATTCCTTGATCAAACCATGCCTTTAATGCATATCTATCTTGTCTACGAAAACTTTCCGCAAGTTTTGGTGCAACCGCGGTAATAATACCTAGCCCAAACAACATAACAAAACTAAATATACTCAGAGCTAACATTGTACCACTCAAGGCTTGCACGCCTAAATGCGCTACAAGCGCTGCTTCTGTGAAGGAAATCATCATCTGAGAGATAAACCCAACAGCCAGTGGCATGCCAAGAGATAGCAATTGCTTCATCACAACAAACATTGTGAATACCCTTCCATATTGAAAAGTGTATGAAGCTCGGATCTTTTAAACAAAACAATTGATTTGTTCCGTAAAATCTTTCCATCGCAAGTCTTGTGTAAAAGATGCATAATGAGAACGCATTAAGGTAAGAGGAGAAGCGCAATGCGCCTTATTGTTTTTTTTGGAATGCCATGCGTTTTTTGTACAACATTACACCCCCAAGCAGTTACAGTCGGTGATACAATACTCTTAGCAAGCGTTTGTTCGTCTTGCACATCCATTTTCAGTATTTCCAATAAAATTTTTTGGTACTGCAAGTAATACACCTGTGCTAACCTTTGCTTACTCGCTGCTTACATACGTAAAAAACAAAGCCGACCAAGTTGTCAAAAAACACAGGCATTAGCATTTTTACAATCCATTGTGCCTATACACCAATTAAAAAAGAGCGGTTATGATACATAAGACACCTCGATGCCCCACCGCTACGATCTAAAATTATGAAACTTTAGTTCAACAACCAACGCACAACATTTTACGGACGCAAAAGCACCATCTAGCACTCACTAGGAGAGCATTCTATAACTATACGCACCATGTCCACATCACAAAACCTATAGAGGCTTCATATGAATGATTGCCCTTCCCCAAAATAATAATTTTGGCCGCCTCCGAATCCAATCTGAAGTATTCATTTAACAACGCATCAATATCATATCCTCTTGATATGCTCATTCGCGATATTTCTAGCTAATAGCAGCACAATCATTTGGCGCATGCAAATCGATAAGCATCTCTACTAAAAAATCCATATAAGATGACCCACACACTATTTTTTCCTGTGTCTTTATGTAAGTCATAGGCAAAGTCCTATTCAACTGTATCTTCACTCTCAAACCTCCTCGTCTTTATTAACTTTTTATCAGTATAAAGCCAAGCCAAATTAAGCGGGATAATTAAACATATACAAATCAAGGCAAAACAAAAAGCTGCTTCTATACAAATATTATTTGCTAACCAACTAATCAGTACAAGCGCTAAAATACCAAAAATACGCGCAAGAAAACTAACAACGGATAAAACCGTATTTGCATTATTTTGTTGAATATGTTTAAAAAATTCTGCTTCAAACTGCGTCATAGGAACAGAAAAAAACTGTGAAATACGGTGAATAAAATAATAGGGGCCCTGCTGTTTGCAACGAGAAGCAGAGCAAGCATAACAACAGCACTCAGGACGAGTGAGCACAAAATTATCACCATAGGAGCATATTTTTGCATAAGATATTTAATTACAAAGCGATTAAATAAGTATTTTACGAGAGTATAAGACACAAAGCACAGGCCAAGAATAAGAATTTTAGTCTTTCCTGTCGCATTGTCTAATACTCCTGTCTGTCCCAAAATAAAAGGTTGCCAAAAATGAAATATTGGCTGCAATGCAGCAACAATAAAACCACATATCAATATATAATATAACCCGATTTTTGAGGTAACTAAATAAGTAAAAGCTTCTGTTGCATGCAACAAAGAACCCGAGTCTATTGACTGACTATCCGAAGCGGATGCAATACCTATCCCGTCACCCGACTAAAAAAGAATACAAGCATGAGAAACCCGAAAGAACAAAAATAATATGCCGACTGATAATTATCCATACACAAAACAATAAGAACACCTAGTACACCAGCAATCATATTCATGAATGCCGTTAGTTCCCGCTTATAGGCATTTACTTGGTGGTCGATCAAACTACTCTTGTAACCACCGCTGTCGATTAAGCCTTTAATCCATGTGCTATCAGCACCAGAAAATAAAACAAAGCCTAAAGCATAAATAATTTCTGCCGGAATTAAGACAGAAAGATTAGGCGCGTAGATACATAAAAAGAAGAAGAGCGAAAAAAAGAAACATGAAAAGATAACATTTTGTTTAACGCCGATTTTATATCCTAAAATCCCACAAGGCACTTCAAAAATACAAATAACCGCGCTAAACACAATTTGCAATAAGGCTAACTGTGCTATATTAACGCCCATAAACAAGAAAAAAAGCATGGAAGGGACCTATAATCAGCTGGACCCCGCTCATTGCCCCACAGCCATAGAGCAATTTTTTAACTTCATAATCTATTGTCATTAATATATCCAAAACCTATAAAGCTGGCGGTTTTTTTGCCGCCAGCTTTATATATTTTAAAACCTCAATTCAAAAGGGCACATCGAGCAGCCATTTTCTGCTCACTTACTCGAGCTTTGAGCGCAGCAACATCAACACGCTTAATTTTAATTTTTTTCAGTGGATTATACATATTTTAGTTTTCACAACTTTACCCCCGTATTAAATGAAAACAATTAAATTTAACATGAAGTGTACATTATAGCTACCTTTTGTCAATTTATTATCTTGATATAAAAAGCTTTGCTCTCCCCCTCACCCACGTTAAGTATTTCATGCACCAATCATTCTGCAACAACCACCGCAGCACTTGGAAACTCATGCGCCCCTTCGGGCAAAGTACGCTTATATTCACGCCAATTTATCACCGGCTGGTCGTTAAACGCAACGCTCGTTTGCAGTGCAGCAAAATGCGCTTTACCGCATTTAATCTTCAGTAATTCTTTAAGGCGCAAATCAAACTCGCTATTCGTTCCTTTTGTTTCCAGTACAAAATAAAGCTTTTGCGCGCCATCTCACTCTAAAAAACCGCCCAATCAGGCGTATAAGAACCAATGGGAGTGGCTATTTTTAAATTTCTTGGCAGTTTAAAAAACAATCTTACATCAGAGTCATTATCGAGATTTTGCGCAAACTCTTTCTCCACACTGCTTTCATAAACCACATGATCATACACACTCTTCTCACTCACACGACAAGGCATTGATTTATAATGATAATTCACTGTTTTGCATATTGAATGAGAGTCTCGAATAACGTAAGATTCTCTCATTTCAAACCTCTCTATGTTGAATCAATCAAAATCATTCCTTTGCACGTCACAAGCGGGATGAATGTGTGGATAAAATTTATATAAGAAAGGACTAAAAATGGCTCTTATGAACCGTCTTAATGCAAGATCTGTCGCAACATTGGGGGCTGGCAAATATAATGATGGTGCTG